>DUTO01000033.1 GCA_012842035.1 Clostridia bacterium
AGGGTTAAACCTCCGTGGGTTCGAATCCCACTCTCTCCGCCATGAAAATAAAATCCAGATATCCCAATACTTTGTTGGATGTCTGGTTTTTTCTTAACGCCGATTTAAAGGATGATTGGGCAGAGGATGTTAGATTGCTTTGCTAATGAGGAGGAGAAGGGCTAAGTGTAAAGGATAAAAGGCTCGGTAAAAAAGGCGTGCCGTTCCTTTTAAAGGTCGGTTTTTATATTTCTCAATAAGAATTGTGGGTAGAAAACTAAAGAGTTGAATTTGCCAATTACGGAGGAAAAAGTAAAGAAGATTTAAAAGATTATGTCGCCAAATAATCTTTTGGTTAAAGTGATAAATAAGCATGAGCACAAAGGCATAAAGACCGTACTCAAAATTCAAGATCTCTAGATAGCAAGCAACTAAAGTAACAAAAAGGTATTTTAAGTTGCTTTTTGTTTGGTCAAGACATTTGAGTAATAATAGGCAGACTAGAAAAGTAAAGACAATATTTAGTCTTGCAGTATCAAAAAGCGGTTTATAAAAAATTTGACTGGCTAGGGCGATGCAGAAAAGCCGGAATAGATATTTTTTAAAATTGCTGGTATATTTATAGCCTTGGACGATGCCATATGTATATAAGGGCATAGCTATTCTACCGATAATTCTGAACCAAATCTGTTCAGGAAAGAAAACGACACCGAGATGGTCTATAAACATGGTGAGCATGGCAATTATTTCAAACATGTAAACGTCCTTTTAATTAGTGTATTAATGATATATAATAAGAAGTAACAAAATGGCATAAATTGTCTAATGTTCAAGAATGTTGTTAACATTCTAAACTGAATATTATCAGAAAAAGATCTGTTTGGAAAGCATTAAGTGCTTACTATGTCAGATAGGGAGGTCAAGGATAAGGGTAAGTGGGTAAACATATTAAAAGAAAAAGTCGACCGGGCGTATTAATCTTTGTTTTTATGCTGTGGGTAGTTTTGGCGATACTAACCGTTCAGGTATGGCGAACGCCGTTAGTAGAAGAAGAAACTGTTAAGGAAAACTCTGTCATTTTGTTAAGTAATTATGACTATGTGGCGGAGGTGGAACCGTGTACTTTGTATCCTGAAGGGGGAGTACAGAAGGCGAGCGGCGTAATTTTCCCGCTGATTACGGAAAAGTTAACGGTTAGTGTAGAAACAAAATTAAGTGCGGAAAAGCCAGTGAGCGCTCAGGGAAGTTATCGGTTGATTCTTCAATTAACAGCAGAGGATTTGTGGACAAAAGATTTCCCCCTTGCTGCTGAAAAAAGCTTTATCGTACAGGGGCAAAGTGGGAATATAATTAAGGAGGAGGTTGTTTTAGATTTAGAAGAAATTAAAGAATTTATTGCTCAAGTGGAAAAAGAAACGGATAATAGTAGACGTACATATTTTATAGCGGTGAAACCGGAATTGGTGGGCACACTTGTCTATAATCAACAAATGCTTCCTTTACAGGAAGAGAATTTTTTACAGTTTTCTTATGAACCGAAGGAAATAAAATTGGAGGGTGAACAGGATTTCTTTACTGATTTGACTTTTGAGAAAAAAATAAAAAAACAGCAAAGTTTTGTTTTTGCGGGCAAAAGTTTTTCTTTAGTGAAGGCACGTAGATTGTTTACGGGTCTGGCTTTGCTTTTTTTAGTATGGTGGGTA
>DUTO01000001.1 GCA_012842035.1 Clostridia bacterium
AACGTTAAACAGTACAGCATCTTTTCTAAAGGGAGAAGGAAAAAGGGCGTTTCTCGTTTAGTGCTTTATTCAGTTGTTTTAGTTCAGGTACTGCCTCGGGTTCCGTAGCTTTGAACTTTAAGAATGCGAAAAAGGGAAGAAAATGTACGAGAAGTATTAGCAGGATTTGACAAAAAATGGAGGGTAAGTGTTATATAATTGGAGAGGAAGTGAAGGGAAGGTCCAAGGTGATAAAAGTGGAAGAAAGCGAGCTGGTAGTTAAAGTTTATCTAGATATTATTTTACTTGTTAATTTTATTATGGACTTTTTTCTTTTATGGGCGACGGGAAAAATGACCAATCTACCCATTAAGATATCTCGACTTTGTTGGGGAGCAATTTTAGGTGCTTTTTATTCGTTGGTGATTTTCTTGCCGAAATTGCCTGTAGGTATTTCTTTTTTGGCTAAGAATATTGGTGCCCTAATTATGGTTATGGTTGCTTATCCACCACAAAATGTGAGGAAATTTGTCCGTGCTTTAGTTTATTTATATGTTTTATCCTTTACGATGGGTGGGGCTATTTGTGCTGCGGTATATTTAACCGGTACGACTTCTGGCTTGATACAAGCTTGGAATGGGGTAGGCATTTTAGGAGGAATTCATTATGGTTGGTTGACCATAGGATTAATTATCGCTCTTTTTTTAGGTTATAGTGGATTTCATCATCTACGGAAAAGTTGGTTACAGCAACAATTAATTAATAAGCTTACTATCTGTTTTAATGAACATGAAGTTAAAGTCACTGCTTTACTTGATACGGGAAATCAATTAACGGATCCGCTTACTAAAAAACCGGTAATAGTTGTCGAAAGTGCAGTTTTAGAAAAGGTACTACCTAAGGAAATAATGCAAAAAGTGAGTAGAGAGAATTTGGAAATAAATGAATTGTTTGCTTCTTTGGATCAAGGTTGGGTTTCTAGGGTACGTTTAATTCCTTTTAATTCTGTGGGTAAAAGTCATGGTTTAATGGTTGGCTTGCGACCTGATGTAGTTGTGATTAAAAATGAGCGTCAAGAGATCATTACTAGTGATGTGGTTTTAGGCTTAGTTAACAAATCGTTATCTCGGGAAGGGCAGTATGGAGCCCTTTTACATCCCCAAATTTTGCAGGGCCATTAAGAGAAGGAGGTAAAAATGCAGGCGAAGCGCAAGGTTTCTTCAGTACAATTAAATATTAAACAAATAGTAGTAAAGGTACTACAATTATTGGGTTTGGATGAAGATATTTTATATATAGGAAGTAGTGAAGCCTTACCCCCACCACTTACTGTAGAGGAAGAAAGTCATTTGTTACTTTGTTTAGAAAAAGGTAACCAAGAAGTTAAAGGAACTTTAATTGAAAGAAATTTACGTTTAGTAGTCTATATTGCCAGGAAGTTTGAAAATACGGGAATAGGCATAGAAGATTTAGTTTCGATAGGTACAATTGGCTTGATTAAGGCTGTAAATACTTTTGACCCCACTAAAAAAATTAAATTAGCTACTTATGCTTCTCGTTGTATTGAAAATGAAATCTTAATGCATTTACGACGCACTAATAAAACTCGCTTTGAAGTATCTTTTGATGAGCCCCTAAATATTGATTTAGATGGTAATGAATTACTTCTTTCTGATGTCATGGGTACGGAAATTGACCTGGTTTATAAACCTTTAGAAGAAGAAGTTAATAAAAAGCTGCTTCGGCTGGCGATGAATAAATTATCTAGTCGTGAACGGAAAATTATGGATTTGCGTTTTGGTTTAAAAGATGGACAAGAGAAAACACAAAAAGAGGTGGCCGACTTTTTAGGAATCTCTCAGTCATATATTTCGCGTTTGGAAAAGCGGATTATTAAAAGGTTGCGGAAGGAGTTTCAACGGATGGAGTGAGAATGTATTCCCAACTATCCGGATTTTAAACGGTATATTTGCCTTTTATAGCGGAAATAATGTTGTTAGCTGATGTCAAACTTTCCGAGGAGGCAAAAATGATTATCAATAAAGTAGAAATATGTGGTGTGAATACGTCTAAGCTACCGGTTTTAAAGAACTCTGTAATGCGGGAACTTTTTAAAAAAATGCAGGCAGGTGATTTTTCGGCTCGGGAAGAATTGATTAGTGGTAATTTACGTTTAGTTTTAAGTGTAATTCAACGCTTTACTAATCGTGGGGAATATGTTGATGACCTTTTTCAAGTTGGTTGTATTGGTTTAATGAAAGCGATTGATAACTTTGATTTAGCTCAGAATGTAAAATTCTCTACTTATGCTGTACCGATGATTATTGGCGAAATCAGAAGGTATTTAAGAGATAACAATCCCATTAGGGTAAGTCGTTCTTTACGGGATATAGCTTATAAAGCCTTACAAGTGAGAGATAGTTTAGTGAACAGAAACTCTCGTGAACCTTCAATTAGTGAAATAGCTGAGGAATTAAATATCCCCAGGGAAGAAATAGTTTTTGCCTTGGATGCGATTCAGGATCCCGTCTCTTTATTTGAACCTATTTATCATGATGGGGGTGACCCTATTTTTGTGATGGACCAAATCGGTGATGAAAAAAACACGGATGTTAGTTGGGTGGAGACAATTTCCATTAAAGAGGCACTGGATAAACTTAATGAACGTGAACGACATATTCTGACTTTGCGTTTTTTTGAAGGCAAAACACAAATGGAAGTCGCTGAGGAAATAGGCATCTCGCAAGCTCAAGTATCACGCTTAGAAAAAGCAGCTTTACAGTTAATGCGTAAATATATGTAAATCAAGGATAGCTGTTCCTTCTCTTCTGATGATTAATGAGTCTTTGTTCGCCCGAGAACTACTTAGCATTAAATAAGGACGGGATTCATATAAATGTATTATTAAGGAAGAGGGGGTTTTTTTATGTTGATTAAGATTTCTGATTTACGTGATTTAGAAATTATTAATATAAATGATGGTAGACGCTTAGGTCCACTTAAAGATATTGAGTTGGATTTGGAAAAAGGAGCAATTCAGGCTTTAATTTTACCGAATTATACAGGAGGAAGAGTTTTCGGTATCTTTGGTAGAAGTGATGACTTGGTTGTGCCGTGGGAAAAAATTAAACGGATCGGAGTTGATGTTCTTTTAGTTGATTTACCGAGTCAGCAAATAGATTTTTAAAAGATATGATGGGGGCTTGACAACCCTATATATAGTTATTAAGATTAAAGAGGACACTATATATAGTTTAAGGAAGGTAGGTTTTAGCTAATGCGTTGTCCTTATTGTGGGCAAAGTGATTCTCGCGTATTGGAAACTCGGCTTGCTGATGGAGGGTATTCTATTCGACGACGTAGGGAATGTTTGGCTTGTCAGGAAAGGTTTACAACATATGAAAAGTTAGATGATTTGCCTTTATTAGTGATCAAAAAAGGAGGGAGGAGGGAACCTTTTAATCAGCACAAGATTTTAAAAGGACTTTTAAAAGCTTGTGAAAAACGTCCTGTTCCTTTAGCTACATTGGAAAATGTAGTAGCCGAGATTGAAAGAAAATTAAAGAGGGGTTCTTTAAGACGGGAAGTAACGACAACGGAAATTGGGGAAATGGTTATGGCAAAATTAAAGGAAATAGATGAAGTTGCCTATGTCCGTTTTGCAAGTGTTTATCGAGAATTTAAAGATATAAATACTTTTCTTCAAGAAATAGAAACACTAATGGAAAAGGAAAAGGAGGAGGAAAATGTTTACAAAGATTAGGAAACGGGATGAAAGGATTGTGCCGTTTGATCCCGGTAAGATTACTGATGCTATTTTCGCAGCGGCGAAAGCTGTAGGCGGCGAAGATCGGCAAATGGCTTTGGAGCTAACTGTAGAAGTAATGAATTTATTAAAAAAAGAGTATCAGGGTGAAATTTTTAGTGTTGAAGAAGTACAAGATGCGGTAGAAAAAGTGTTGATAAAAGCTGGACATGCCCGGACAGCTAAAGCATATATACTATATCGAGAAAAACGTTCCCGCCTTCGTGAAGCACGTACAGAATTAATGGATGCGGTAGCGGAAATTTTACGGGAAACTAATCGAGATAATGCCAATGTTGGTAATTCGCCTTCGGCTAAAGTTTTACAAATTTCCGAGGCTGCTTCGAAAAATTATTATTTAAAACGTGTTCTGCCTGAAGATGAAGCTCGTGCTCATCGAGAAGGAGATCTATATATTCATGACTTAGGTTGGTATGGGAAAACGATGACCTGTTTGCAAATACCTTTGGACAAGCTACTGCGAGAAGGATTTAATAATGGGCATGGGTATATTCGACCACCTAAGGGTATAAAAACAGCAGCAGCTTTAGCAGCAATCATTTTGCAGAGTAATCAAAATGATATGCATGGTGGTCAATCATTTGCCTATTTTGATCGTGACTTAGCCCCTTATGTGGAGCTTGAATATCAGCGTCAAGAGAAAAAACTGCGGGACGCAGTAGAACAGTTAGGCTTAACTGTAGAGGAAAAACAGCTTAAGGAGATTACACAGGAATATACGGAAGAAGAAGTTTATCAAGCTATGGAGGGCTTTGTCTATAATTTAAATACGATGCATTCTTTAAGTGGTAAGGAGAGAATTTGGGTATATGATAAAGTGGAGGAAAAGTTTTTTACTATCAGCATGGAAGATTTCCATCAGAAATATAAGAGAGGACGTTATCAAGCTCTTAGTTTAAATTATCAAAATGGGTGTACAGAATTAAAAGAGATTACAGGTACTTTTCAACATAAAAATATTCACAAGCTTTTTACGATTAAGTTAAAATCAGGGCAAAAAGTAACAGTTACTGATAATCATTCGGTAATGGCTTTGGGGGATGCAGGTGAAATAAAAACAGAGACACCTCATAACTTAAAACATTGTTTAGTTCCCCGAGAACTAGGGGTTTATAGTAAAGAAATTACGCTTAGTGGAGAAAAAGCGGAAAAATTAGAGGAAACAATTGAGGTTTTGGGAGAACAAACGCCCTATGATTATGAGTTTTTACGTGCTTTAATAAAAGATGTTTATGGTGTATTTTGCCAAAACTCTTTTAATTATCGAATTACACCTGCTTATCTAGAAAAAATTGCCGGTGATTTAGCTAGTAGAATTTTAGAAGATGAAGAAAAAATACAAATAGAAAGATTATCTAGCAAAGATTATTGGTTAGATCAATTAGTGGAAGTTCTTCCTCAAATTAAAACTTCGGCAAGGTATTATTTACTAAAAATATTAGCCGAAAAAGAATTGCCACGATATTGTAAGCGTTTACCGGTGTTTTATCCTTATAAAGATATGTTACAGCGTTTTTATCTTCCGGAAACCGTTAATTTGGATACTGCTAGCCGTATTGATAATCATTGTCAGAGTCCGGCTTTAGTTATGGAATGGGCTTGTCGAATTTTGGAGCAGAATCAAAAGTTTGTTAATTTATTAGAGACAATTATTAAAGCTTTACGTCTTTGGCCGATAAAAGTAAAAGAATTAGTAGAAGAAGCTCCTGAGGAATATGTTTATGATATTTCTG
>DUTO01000034.1 GCA_012842035.1 Clostridia bacterium
AAACAACAGCAGCAAAACAAGGCTTAAAAAACATAACTGACATAGAGACCTGGGTCTAATCCCCCTCACTACATCACCTCCTCCCCATTTTTTGCTAATCCTTTCTTTTATTCTACTTTCTTGTCGAAATTCCTTTAGAAATAGTGGTGGTAATTTATAGCAACCCCACGTTTGTAGAAAAATATCTTCTTTTTACTTAAGACGAAACGCTCATCCTTTTGTTCCCCGAAAAATAAAAAGAAGGCGAATATTCACCTTCTTTAAACCCACTATCTTTTTATTTAATATCTAGTTACTATCTAGTGAAAAACGATACTGAAAGCATCGTAAATACTAACGCCAAAGCGCCCTCAGGCGCTTATTTCACAATACTCGTATCCCGGATTAAATTATCCTCTATTTGCATATACCCCAGTAAAGTATCAATCGTTCTCCCTTCAACCCTCATTTCTACTTCTTGCACAGTAGGAAATTGAGTCAAGGTATTGACAATAGAATATACTGCTAATTTTTCTGCTGTAGCCGTAGCCGGTAAGTCCTTGATTAAGTCACTACTAAAATCTACTATCGCTAAGCCATCTTCCCGCACATTAATGTCCAAAAGTTTAGTGCTGGCAGGCAATGTAGATTCCAACTCCAGGCCTAGCGGTCCCTTTATTAATTCTTCCAGCGTTGCCCGCGCTATTCCCGTAACTTTAGGAATCTCTCTTTCTTCCACCACTAATTTTTCTTCTAAGGGATCAGCAAAATATAAAGTAATTAGCTTAGTTTCATTAGTAATCGTAGCCAGATCCGTTGGTGTTTCCATAACAACAATAGGTTCATCAAAAATACTGTCCTCCAATACTCCTTCACTTTGCTTAAAGTCCTGTTTCATCTTATTTAATAAACCACAACCTGAAAAAACTAAACATCCTATTAAGCAAATCATTAAAATTAAAGCTGTCTTTTTCATCCCTCTTCTTCCTCCTTCACCTTTAACTTCTCCTTACATAATATTTGTCTTAAAAAAAAATATGCTTACAATTAAAAGAAAAAAACTGCAGCCTTTAATCTGCAGTATCAGCATTTGCTTTTTTATGTCGATATACAATTAAAATTAACCCTATTCCTATAGCTAGAGCACTAACTACCTGTGCCGCTCGCAAATTAGCCGTAAGCATTAAACTATCAGTCCGTAAGCCTTCGATAAAGAAACGACCTACCGAATATAACACCACATAGGCAAGAAAAACATCTCCCCTAGGCAAGCCCTTTCTTCCCTTGAGCCAAAGTAAAAAGAAAAAAACACCCAGATTCCAAAGAGATTCATAAAGAAAAGTAGGATGACGATAAGCTCCATCGATATACATCGCCCATGGTAAAACTTCCGGATCCACCTCATAACCATAAGCTTCCTGATTAAAAAAATTCCCCCACCTTCCCAAAGCCTGCCCTAAAATAATACTAGGGGCCGCAATATCTGCAGCTTGCCAAAAATTAATACGATATTTCTTTAACAGA
>DUTO01000035.1 GCA_012842035.1 Clostridia bacterium
GCTTTTGAAAAAACTTTAAACACAGAAGTAATTATTCCTAAATATTATGATGTAATGGGAGCCGTAGGTTGTTGTTATTTGGCGATGAAAGCTACTCAAAATAAACCTACTAAATTTAAAGGTTGGCGGGCGGCAGAATTTAATTTCCGACCGACTAGTTTTGAATGTCAAGGTTGTCCTAATCTGTGTGAGGTTATTCAGATTTATGAAAATGATGTGGTCATCGCTCGTTGGGGCGATCGTTGTGGCAAGTGGTCTAATGCAAGCCTTAGTAGTGAGGTAAGTTGAGTTTTTAAAAAGGTGTTTTTCTATTTGGAGTTAAAGAGTGATTTGTTTTTTACTTTTGTTGGCGGAAGTTGATGTAAGGCGGGAGAACTAGACTCTTTTTCAGCCAGGGGATGGCGTGGAGCAATAACAATAGTGATACTGCTCATTATTATTTTCTGCTGATCATATTCAACCCGTGGTATAATTACTGATAATTCGGTCGGAACTTCTAAGGTGGTTTCTCTTTTGACAAACAAATTTAAACCACATAAATTAAGTTTAATTTCATCACGTGTTAAATGCGGAGTTTTAAATTTGGGTAAGTTATTTTTTATTTTAGTTAAAAAAGTTTTTTTCATTTTCACTTCCCCCTGTCCTATATATTATGACTTATAAAGTTAAAAAGTTTTTACTGCATTTAGATGTTTTTTAATATATAATGACAGAAATGGTCTGGATAAAAATTAAAGAATATTATTAATATATTTTAAGGAGGGAATTGCTATTGCAGGAAAGCAAACAAAAAGAGTTATTAGTTTTGGAGGTACATGGCAAAAGCATTCAAGTGCAACCTCGCACAACTTTACTAAGTATTGCTGCGTCCTTAGAAAAGGACTTTGTTTATCCTATTTTAGGAGCTAAATATAATGGGGAATTAGTTGATTTATATAGGGAAGTGACTGTAGGGGGTAAAATTGAATTTTTTGATATTACTTCTTTAGAAGGGATTAGAATTTACAGGCAAAGTTTAGTATTTCTTCTCGCGAAAGCCGTCAATGAATTATTTCCTTTGAGAAAGCTCAAGGTGCAGCATTCTTTAGGTAAAAGTTATTATTGTGAATTTAAGGGGATGGATTACACTTCTCCGTTAGATTTAATGGCTTTAGAAGCTAAAATGAAAGAATTTGTAGAAGCGGAAGAACCGATTATTCCTCAAGATTTAAGTCGAGAGAATGCGTTGCGGATTCTAGTGGCACAAGGGCATGAGGAAAAAGTTGCTTTGTTGGAAAACTTGAATTGGAAAAAAATTCGGATTTATACTTCCGGTTCTTATTCGAATTATTCATATCGGCTTTTGGTACCTGATACAGGAAAATTAAAAGTGTTTAAATTAGAAACTTATGCGAAAGGTTTTTTATTGAGGTTCCCGGTACCGGGCAATCCCACAGAAGTAGCACCTAATCCTAATTTACCGAAATTAGGGCAGGTTTTTCGGGAGTCAGAGGAATGGGTCAGTATTTTAGGAGTAGAGAATCTCGCTGGTTTATACAGACATTGTCAGTATGACCAGCAGAAATATAATCAATTGATTCATATTGCTGAAGCATTACACGAAAAAAAGATTGCTAGAATTGCGGATGAAATATATAGTCAGCATGAGCAATTTAGAATTGTGTTAGTAGCAGGTCCTTCTTCTTCGGGAAAGACTACTTTTGCGCAACGTTTAGCTATCCAGTTGCGGGTTTTAGGATTGCAGCCAGTTCCTATTTCGCTTGATGATTATTTTGTTAATCGTGAGAATACACCTTTTGATGAGTGGGGTGAGCCTGATTTTGAGGCCCTGGAAGCGATAGATTTAGAACTTTTTAATCAGCATTTGCGAGAATTGATTGCTGGACTTGTTGTGGAAGTTCCTGTGTTTAATTTTGGAACTGGGCAGAGAGAATGGCCGGGGAAAAAATTACAGGTTAACCCGGGTCAACCGTTAATTATTGAAGGAATCCATGGTTTGAATGAACAGTTAACTTCTGCCGTATCCAGGAAAAACAAATATAAGATTTACATTAGTGCTTTAACGCAAATTACCATTGATGACCATAATCGGATTCAAACTACTGATACGAGGTTAATTAGAAGGATTGTGCGTGATTATCAGTTTCGGGGACAGAGTGCTTTAGGTACTTTAAAACGGTGGCCTTCGGTACGGCGTGGCGAGGAAAAAAATATTTTTCCTTATCAAGAAGAAGCGGATATGATGTTTAATTCGGCCCTGCTTTATGAATTATGTGTCTTAAAAAAGCACGCTGGTCCTTTACTTAATGAAGTAAGTATTGAGGAAAAAGAATATACGGATGCACGCAGATTATTAGATTTATTAGCTTATTTCCCGGAAATTACGGATAAAAACGTGCCACTTAATTCTATTTTGCGGGAATTTATAGGAGGAAGCTCTATTCACGGGCAATGAAAAACGAAAATAATTTCCCAGAGAGGAATATCAGTTTTAGTATAGACATATTAACTAGAAGGTGTTATAATACAACTTGTCTAATTTAGATAAGAATAGGAGTTGATTTTTCAATGGCTCGTGATCAATGGGGTACTAAGGCAGGTTTTCTTCTCGCTGCTATAGGCTCCGCAGTTGGGTTGGGAAATATCTGGCGTTTCCCTTATGTTTGTGCCTCTAATGGAGGTGGTGCATTTTTATTTCCTTATTTTTTCGCAATTATAACAGCCGGTATTCCGATTTTAATTTTGGAATTTACGATTGGACAAAAGTTTAGGGGTGGAGCCCCTGCCGCTTTGGGGTGCATGAATAAAAAGTGGGAATGGTTAGGTTGGTTCCAGGCTGTTGTCGCATTTTTTATTGCTACTTATTATGCCGTAATTGTAGCTTGGTCGATTAGCTATATCGGTTTTTCTGCTAAACAGGCTTGGGGAGTAGATACAGAGAGTTTCTTCTTTGAAAAGTATTTGAATGTATCTGATGGGCCTCTGCAGTTAGGTGGAATTCAACTGCAAATTTTAATTCCTTTTTTGGCGGTTTGGTTGCTGGGCTATATTATTCTTTCTAAAGGAATTAAAAATGGAATTGAAAAAGCTAATAAAATTATTATTCCCCTGTTGCTTTTTTTAACGGGCGTGATTGTGGTACGTGGTCTTACTTTACCGGGAGCCCTAGATGGTTTGAATTATTTATTTACTCCTGATTGGGGAAGCATTTGGAAACCGGAGGTTTGGGTAGCGGCGTATGGTCAGATTTTCTTCAGTTTGAGTATTGGTTTTGCCATTATGATTACTTATGCCAGTTATCTTCCGAAAAAAACGGATTTGGTAAATAGTGCTTTTATTACTGCTTTCAGTAATCATGGTTTTGAATTGTTTGTAGCTTTGGGTATTTTTGGGGTGTTAGGCTATATGGCTGGAGTGCAAGGTGTGGATGTGGCTGAAGTATCTAAGGCCGGAGTTGGTTTAGCCTTTGTAGTTTTTCCGGCAGCAATTAGTGCCTTGCCGGCCCTTAAAGGAACAGTAGGAGCGGTATTTTTCATCACTTTGGTTTTTGCCGGTTTTACATCCTTTATTTCCATTATCGAAGCTTATATCACCGGAGTTATTGATAAATTTAATATACCTAGACAAAAGGCTTTGAATATTTTTGTAGGCATTTCTTTTGTAGTTAGTTTTATTTTCGTTACCGGAGCTGGTCTTTATGTCTTAGATATCCTTGACTACTTTATTAATAATTTCGGAATTGTTTTAGGGGGAATTTTGGAAGTTATTCTGGTTGGTTGGTTCTTTGACTTGGAAGGTTTACGTACACATGCCAATAGATATTCTAATTTTGCTATAGGCAAGTGGTGGAATTATATGATTAAATTTGTGACTCCTCTTGTTTTAGGTTTTATGTTTGTACAGAATCTTGTGCAGAACTTTATAGAACCGTATGGTGGTTATTCGTTTGGTTCCTTGCTCATAATTGGTTGGGGAGCTTTTGTTCTTTGTTTTGTCTTCGCTTTTGTTTTCTACAATATGAAAGGCGATTCCTCGGTTATGCTACAGCCTAGTAAAGAGGAGGTTAGTAAATAATGAATACGAGTGCTTTAATCATGTTCCTTGTAGGAGCGATAATGCTTTGGGGCGGTTTGATTGTTTGTTTACGGATTGCTTTTAAAAAGCATAATAATGTTAATAATGGTGTAGATGATATAGCACAGGAGTAGTAAAACAAAAAGCCTCACTTCATTTTGAAGTGAGGCTTTTTGTTAGTAGGTAAAAGCTATACCGAGGGTTCCGGGGCCCGTATGCACTCCAATTACGGGTCCAGTTTCGGCAAAAAAATCAATTTTTAAATCAAAGTTTTCTTCAATTCGCTTTTTAAAATAACAAGCTACTTCTTCGGCGGCACCGTGTGCTACAGCTACATGTTTCGGTATTTTTTGACCTAAAACTTTGGTCATGCTTTCTACCATTTTGCTGATCGCTTGTTTTTGATTTCTTACTTTACCCAAAGGGATATAAATTCCGTTTTCTACTTTAACGACTGGTTTGATTTTGAGAATAGTACCGAGCAAAGAGGAGACTTTGCCGATTCGTCCCCCTTTTTCTAAGTATTCAAGAGTGTCAAGCGAGAAGAAAACCTCAGTACGTTGACGTACTTTGGTTAATTTTTCCCAAACTGTTTCTAAAGATAAATTTTTTTTAATCATTTCCAGTGCTGATACGACCTGAAGACCTATGCCTAAGCTAATGGATTTAGAATCAAAGATGCGGATATTGCCTTTAAGCATTCGTGCTGCTGTTTCAGCCATGGACGCGGTACTACTTAAGCCGGAAGAAATATGAATAGAGAGAATTTCGTATCCTTCTTGCAGTAAAGATTGATATGTTTTCAGAAAGTCATTGATAGAAGGAGTAGAGGTTTTGGGTAAATGATTTCCTGCTTTTTCTAATAAAGGATAAAATTCTTGAGGATGAATATCGACACCATCTAAATAGGTTTTATCAGGAAAATTTACATACAGGGGAACTACGGTAATTTCATTTTCCTTGATAAAATCTTCCGGTAGGTCAGCGAAAAAGATGCCCCATAAAATTAA
>DUTO01000036.1 GCA_012842035.1 Clostridia bacterium
GACAAAACATCACAAATTATTTCTACATCGGCCAAACGAGGCACATCTTGAATTAGACAAGTTTCCTCCGATAAAAGTGCAGCCACAATAATGGGTAAAACAGCATTTTTGGCCCCACTAATTGCTATTTTGCCTTGCAAAGATTGTCCACCGTAAATAATAATTTTATCTGCTTGCCCTTCCGGACAAAAAAATCTTTTTTTCCTCATTTGCTTCGCTCCAGAAAATACACATATTTTGTCGTTATTAGTATTCGAGAAAGAAAGCCTGATTCCCTTTATTATTTATTTTCCCCATTTTTATTTTTTTAAAGCAAACAGCCCAACCAAAACAGATACGCCACAGCCTTTTTGACTATGGCGTATCTGTTTTAGGTTAATTGCTTCCAAGTGCATAAAAGCAATTGCTCTTTAATTTCGCCATAAAGAACAATAATCCTGCTATTTTAACAATATTTTTAGTTTTTCCCTTAAGACACATTTTTATAATCAGCAACTTTTAAGCGAGCTAACGCCCGATGTAAAGCCAGTTCGGCCCGATGTACATCCAGCCCCGGCTTTTGTTCCTTAAGTCGCTTTTCAGCACGTTCTTTAGCGGCCAGTGCCCTTTCCACATCAATTTCTTCAGGTTTTTCAGCTGTATCCACTAAAACAGTAATCAAATTATCAGCAACTTCCATAAAACCATTACTAATCGCTAAAAAGAAAGTTTGCTCTCCCTGACGATATTGCAACACACCCGGCTCCAAGCCTGTAATTAAAGGAGCATGATTATATAAAACGCCCAAAGAACCTTCGGTGGCCGGAACAACTAATGAATTTATTTCTACTTGCAGCGAAACTCTTTCCGGAGTAACTACTTCCAGTTTCAGGACCTTAGCCATATTATCCCTCCAGTTCCCTGGCTTTAGCTATGGCTTCCTCAATATTCCCCACCATATAGAAAGCTTGTTCAGGTAAGTCATCATGCTTTCCTGCCAAAATTTCTTTAAAACCACTAATCGTTTCTTTAATGGGTACATATTTCCCGGGTGTTCCCGTAAACTGCTCGGCCACAAAGAAAGGCTGAGATAAGAATCTCTGAATCTTACGGGCCCGTTCTACAGTAAGTTTGTCTTCCTCTGATAATTCATCCATACCCAAAATAGCAATAATATCTTGTAGTTCCGTATAGCGTTGCAAGATTTTCTGCACACCACGCGCTACTTCATAATGTTCTTGTCCCAAAGTTACCGGGTCCAAAATACGCGAAGTGGAATCAAGTGGGTCCACAGCCGGATAAATTCCTAATTCCACAATCTGACGTGAAAGAACTGTTGTCGCATCCAAGTGGGCAAACGTTGTCGCGGGAGCAGGGTCAGTCAAGTCGTCGGCAGGAACATAAATCGCCTGCACGGAAGTGATCGAACCTTGCTTCGTCGAAGTAATCCGCTCTTGCAAATTACCCATTTCTGTAGCTAACGTAGGCTGATAACCAACTGCCGAAGGCATTCTGCCCAATAAGGCCGAAACTTCTGAACCTGCTTGGGTAAAGCGGAAAATATTATCAATAAAAAGCAAAACGTTCTGACCGGCTACATCACGGAAATATTCCGCCATGGTCAGCCCGGTAAGCCCTACTCTCATCCTAGCCCCTGGTGGTTCATTCATCTGACCGAAAACTAAAGTAGTCTTGTCGATTACACCCGACTCTTTCATTTCATACCAAAGGTCATTCCCTTCACGTGTTCGCTCACCGACACCGGCAAAAACAGAAAAGCCACCATGTTCATACGCAATATTACGAATCAGCTCCATAATTAAAACGGTTTTACCGACACCGGCACCACCGAACAGACCAATCTTACCACCTTTAGCATAAGGTGCTAAAAGGTCAATTACTTTAATGCCTGTTTCTAAAATCTCCGTGGCCGGTTTTTGGTCTTTCAAAGCCGGAGCAGGTCGATGAATAGGCCATTGTTCTTCTGTTTGCACAGAACCCTGTTCATCAATAACTTCACCAATCACATTAAACATCCGCCCCAAAGTTTCTTCACCGACAGGAACAGCAATAGGTTGTCCTGTGCTTTCCGCCACCATTCCACGTTGCAGGCCGTCTGTAGAAGACATGGCTACACAACGCACTAAATTATTTCCTAAATGTTGGGCTACTTCCAAAGTTATATTTATCTTTCTTTTCTCTTCTTTAACTATAATCGCATGATAGATATCAGGCAACTGTCCCATCGGAAACTCAATATCTACAACAGGGCCAATTACCTGTACAATTTTTCCCGTGGAAACCATTTTTGACACCCCCTACATAATTACTGGGTACTCCTCTATTTTACAAACCAAAAGCGGCTAAGCTTCTAAAGCATCTGCCCCTCCTACAATTTCCGAAATTTCACGCGTTATCGCGGCTTGACGTGAACGGTTGTAAGAAAGATTTAGTTTTTCAATCATTTCCTCGGCATTATCAGTTGCCGAAGTCATCGCTGTCATTCTTGCCCCATGTTCACTAGCTTTCGTTTCCGTTAAAATATGAAACATTGTATTGTTAATATATTGAGGCAAAAGAATTGACAATACTTCTTGCGGAGCAGGTTCATAAATATATTCCTTTTCTTCAGCTTCACCTTTTTCATAAAGCAGCGGCAGGAGCTGTTTGACGACCGGACGTTGTTGTACCGTAGTAACAAATTCTTGATAAACTAAATAAACCCGATCATACTCACCGGCCAAAAAGCTATCTACAATTAATTTCGAAAGCCTTTGGGCCTCACTGAACGTGGGAACATCATTAAGCCCGACAATGTCAGTTTTTATCTTTTGCTCACGGCGCTTTAAAAAGTCATGCCCTTTATTACCCACAGCGATAAAATCCACCTCAATCTCCTGCTCGGCAAATCGAGTAGCTTCCTCTAAAGCTAATTTCTGCACACGGGCATTATAGCCTCCGGCTAACCCCTTATCGGCAGTAATTAAAATTATTCCTACTGCCTTTACCGGTCTTTCCACCAACAAGGGGTGCGTAATTTCCCCCGCTGAAGCAACAATTTTATGCAAAATTTCCTGCAGTTTTTCCGTATAAGGGCGCGACCTAATTACGGCAGTCTGCGTTCTTCTTAATTTAGAAGCAGCGACCATTTTCATGGCTTTCGTTATCTGTTGAATACTTTCTACACTCTTCATCCGCCGTTTAATATCCCGAACACTGGGCATCCCTTCACCACCTTTTTGACAAGTTCACTACACCACGGCTAATTTTTAAAGGAATTTTTATATTCTTCAATAGCAATTTTTAATTCTTCTTCTAATTCCGGGGCGAGTGCTTGTTGTTCCTTGAGACCCGCAAAAATATCTTGTTTTTCACTATGCATAAACTTTAAGAAACCTTCTTCAAAGTCTTTAATCTTGTCCACATCGACATCATCTAAATAACCATTGACAGCGCAATAAATCACCACAACCTGTTCCTCTACAGACATGGGCTCATATTGCCTCTGTTTAAGAACTTCCATCGTTTTTCTACCACGATTCAAACGAGCTTGCGTCGCTTTGTCTAAGTCAGAACCGAATTGAGCAAAAGCAGCCAGTTCACGATACTGAGCTAAATCAAGACGTAAACTTCCGGCCACTTGTTTCATCGCTTTAATCTGAGCAGAACCCCCCACCCTTGATACAGATATACCAACGTTGATCGCAGGTCTAAAACCGGCATGGAAAAGGTCTGACTCTAAGAAAATCTGACCATCCGTAATAGAAATCACGTTAGTCGGAATATAAGCGGAAACGTCGCCGGCCTGAGTTTCAATAATCGGTAAAGCGGTCATCGAGCCGCCTCCCCTTTCCTCATCCAGTTTAGCCGCCCGTTCCAAAAGCCGGGAATGAACGTAAAAAACGTCACCGGGATAAGCTTCACGTCCGGGAGGACGCCGTAAAAGTAAGGAAAGTTCACGATAAGCTACCGCTTGTTTAGAAAGGTCATCATAAACAATCAAAACATCTTTCCCATTATACATAAACTCTTCACCCATCGTACAACCGGCATAAGGCGCAATATACACCATCGGAGCAGGCTCACTCGCTGTAGCAACGACAACAGTCGTATACTCCATAGCCCCTGTTTGCTCTAATTTATGCACTACACCGGCTACAGTAGAAGCCTTCTGCCCAATAGCAACATAAATACAAATAACATCCTGCCCTTTTTGATTAATAATCGTATCGACAGCTAACGCCGTTTTACCTGTTTGCCGGTCACCGATAATTAGCTCACGCTGTCCTCTCCCGATAGGCACCAAAGAGTCAATTGACTTTAAGCCTGTTTGCAAAGGTTCATGAACAGACTTACGATGTACTACCCCCGGCGCCGGGCTCTCTATCGGTCTAAATTTATTTGTTTTAATGGGCCCCTTACCATCGAGTGGCTGGCCTAAAACATTAACCACACGACCAATTAAAGCTTCACCTACAGGAACTTCCACAATTCTTCCTGTCCGCCTAACTTCGTCACCTTCTTTAATCTTTGTAAAGGGACCAAGAATAACACAACCAATATTATCTTCTTCCAAGTTTAAGGCCATCCCATAAATACCCCCGGGAAACTCTAACATTTCTCCGGACATGGCTTCATTCAAACCATGAATACGAGCTACACCATCAGCAACCTGAATAACAGTGCCAATTTTAGCTACTTCAATTTCTGTCTCGTAATTCTCAATTTGTTGTTTTAAAATACTGCTAATTTCTTCCGGTCGGATACTCATTTACTTTTTCACCCCAATCTCTTTTAACTGTGTCTGCTGAAGCTGATTCTTTAATAATGATAACTTTTTAGTAACACTACCATCAAGCACCGTATCGCCAATCTTAACCTTAATACCACCCAACAAGGAAGTATCAATGATATTATGCAAACGTACTTTTTTCCCGGTGAGATGAGCTAGCTTTTTTTCTAAGTTACGATAGTCCCGTGTCGTCAGTTCCACCACGGACCAGACTTCAGCATTAACGATATTGCGTGCCTCATCAGCATATTTATTATACGCTGTGATCACATCAAGGAAAAAATTCTCCCGTTTTTTATCTAAGAGTAAATGTAAAAAATTGTAGATAATCGGACTGGCAAAGTCCTTGAGTAAAAGGTCTAAAGCCTTCTTTTTTTTCTCCACTAAAACACGCGGATTTTCTAATAAATCTTTCACTTCAGGATTAGCTAGTAAAGCCTGACGGAATTGTAACAATTCTTCTTCATATTGCCCAACCGCATCTCTTTCTGTAGCAATCATCAACAGAGCCTGCGCATAACGTCGGGGCACAACAGAAATAATCATGAAGCATCCCCCACCTCAGCAATACATTTATGAACTAGTTTTTTATGAGCTTTTTGATCTAAAGTTTCATCAATAACTTTACCGGCAGCCAATACTACTAAAGACGAGACTTCATCTCTTAATTGATTTAATGCTTCTTCTTTTTCCAAACGAATCATTTCGCGCGCTTTTTCAGTCATTTGGGCTGATTCTTCTCGTGCTTGAATAATCAGCTCTTCTTTAGTTTTTTCACCGATTTTCGTTGCCTTTTCAATAATTTGCCGTGCTTCTACTTTAGCTTGTTCCATCTGCTGAAGATATTCTTCTTGTGTTTTTTGCGCTGCGGCATTAGCTTCTGCCGCCGCATCCAAGTCCTGCTTAATTTCAGCTTGACGTGCATCCATTGTCTTTAATAAAGGCTTAAACAAGAATTTATTTAAAATGGCTAACAAAACCAAGAAATTGATTATCGCAAAAATCATATCTGAAACAGAAAAACTCATTTCTTTCACCTCTCTTTAGGCTTGAGCATACCGGGAAATTCCAGAGGATGAACGAAGTTTTAGACCTCCGCTCTTCCTCCATTCCCGAGACTTCCCACCTCACACAACAATTTTGCCCATCAAATTTTGCCCAACAATAAAATTGCAATTAAAAGACCATAAATTGTTAAGGCCTCCATAAAAGCTAGCGCCACAATCAAAGTGGTTCTGATATCACCGGCAGCTTCCGGTTGACGGCCTATAGCTTCCATTGCCTTACTTGTAGCCTTCCCCTGAGACCACCCAGGAACGATTGTTGAAACAGTTATACTTAAGGCAGCAGCAAGCCCAATTAAACCAGCTGTTTCCATACTTATTTCCCCCCTTTCATAAATATACTTTATTAAAAAGTAAGTGAAAAACTAATTCACCAAATCTTAGCTATGTTCAGCCGTTGCTGTCGCAATATAAACTGAAGCTAATAAGCTAAAGACAAGAGCTTGTATAAAGCCCAAAAGCAATGATAAAAACTGTAATGGCACCGGCACGATTAAAGGTATGATCGAGAAAATGCCCGCCACAACCATTTCTTCACCAAAGATATTACCAAAAAGACGCAAAGAAAGTGAAAGCGGTTTCGTAAATTCGCCAATAATATTTAAAGGCAAAAGAATAAACACAGGTTCTGCAAAATGTTTAAAATAGCGCCAGCCATGTTCTTTAACACCATAATAATGAGTGGCAAAAAAGACAACAATCGCAAAAGCTGCCGTAACACTCCACGTACTAGTAGGAGCTTGTAAGCCGGGAATATGACCTGCTCCCGGTAGTAAACCGGAGTAATTACACATCAAAATAAACACAAAGAAAGTACCTATCAGCGGAATATAACGCTTAGCCTTTTCTCTACTACCCATAATGTCAGCAAAGAAATTTATCAATGTTTCAAGCAGCATCTCCAGGCCCACCTGTAAACGCCTCGTAGGTATGCGTTCTAATTTTCGCGTCGCTAAAAAACCAACTACCACAAAAATTAACATTAAACCCCACGTCGTTGTCGTCACACTATTTACTTCTAAACCGAAAAGGGTAAAAAGTGCTCCCCCGTGTTCTGCCCCACTTTCCGCAGTCGCGGCATATACCGGTGTAGCAAACATCCAATCGTCCCCCCCCTTCTCTAAATGTACTTTTTCAATTAATATAATTTCTTAAAATATAAGATATATTTGGGTAATGTCAAACCAAGAGCTGTACCAATAAGCGACGCCACATTGGTCGAGAAAAGGAAAAAAGCCAACACTAATATAATAAGGTTCACCACATAACGACTAAAAAAACAATTGGTTAAAATTTTTCCCGCTTTCCCCTGTTCTACTACTTTCGATTTTTGTAAAGCTCGCCTGGTGAAACAAAACTTCACCCCGACACCTACAAAACCCAAAGCTAGTCCTTTCCCCAGCCCCAACAACCATGAAGGCATCTAATGACACCATCTTTCTTTTTATGTTTTCTTTTGCTTATCTTGTTCTGTCTCCAGCTTAGATTTTTTAGCTGGTTTCTCTGAACCTTGCATTTCTTCAATTAATTGCCAAAAAATTGTAGCCAAAGCTAAGAAAACACCTAAAATCATAAAGAGAGGTTCGGTACCTAAACGTTGATCTAACCAGGTACCTGCTTTATACAAAATATACACCGTAATGGCTAAGGTTAAACCAAAACTAAGAGCCAAATTTAAATATTTTAATACATTATTTTCCTTTTTTTTAAAACTCATTTGCCCTCCCCATATGGAAATTTCTATGGTAAACTACCTAAAACTTTTTTATTCAATTAAAATCGACATGATTTCTGATGAAAAAGCTCGCAAAGGAGTCTCGGGCAACAAAATTAAGCACGGAACATAACACAGTATAACATATTTAGGAGAAAAAACATACTCTTAAATGTTATATAAATGTTATAAACAGAACAAACAAAAAATGGTTCTAAAATTAGAGTTTATTTTACATACTTGTAACAAAGTCTACAGAATATCCTTGCGGTTTTTCTTTCTCCCAACCCCAAAAATAATGTAGTGCCTTTACAATGCGTTGACTAGCCTGACCATCACCATAAGGATTAACGGCTTGAGCCATACGATTATACGCAATTTTATTAGTGAGCAACTCACGCGTGGTAGCATACACTTTTGCTTGGCTAGTCTGAGGCTGTAAGTGCAGGAACAGTAAAACTGGTAGGGACTAGCCAAGCAAAAGTGTATGCTACCACGCGTGAGTTGCTCACTAATAAAATTGCGTA
>DUTO01000037.1 GCA_012842035.1 Clostridia bacterium
AATTATTCATTAAGCCAAGCAAGTCACTGAGATCAAGGGAGTAGATATAAAATCTACCATTCTTGATAAAAGGTTTCTCCGTCAGTTCATGCTCCTTGACCTTCTCTCCGGCCCAAAATATTTCAACTGCATTGCTGTTGGGCTCAATCTGGAAACTATATTCGCCCTTACTCACCAAAGTCGTACGATTTTGAGCATTATAATCTACCTGAAAACCAAACCATTCAGCCAAATATCTTAGGATGAGCATCGGTTTACCACTAATACCATAGCCCATATATCTACCATCATGATACATTTGGTTACCTATAAATTGTACACTTATTTGTTTATCAGATTTACTCTGTAGTTTAAAAGCATAAGGTTCTTCATTTTCATTACCCATAGTTATACCGGGCAATGTTATTATTAGGAACGCAATCGCAAGGGTAACAATGAATACCTTATTTTTCATTTAGGCACCTCCAGCCCCAAATTTATCTTTTTTTATTCGCCAACCAGCCTCAACTTAAAATCCCCTGCACAATCCTTAATTTATACTTTTCTACTAATGTGATAATAAACCTTCACAGTTTCAATAAAAATTGCTTCTACTATTCCAATTCTATTACTATTTTAAAGGAAATTAGGACATTATGCACAATCTAGACCAAACCTAATATAATAAATTAACCTATTAAAAGAAGGTGTGTATAATGTCAAATTTTCTAAATCCGAATTGTCAACCCCCAAGACCGTTTAAAGTGATAAGTATCCCCAATCCACTAGCAAAATCTATCCAAGGCAAATATTTTGCTGGACAGACAGAATCCCTGTCTTTTAGCAATACTACAAATGCTTGGGGAGCTTTAATAAATCCGATCGATTCTGGTGTCAATTTGTTTGCTAATGTGTATACCATTACAAATTTATCAGACAAACCGTTCTTAGTACAAATATGGTTTAACACAAATCCGCCTGGAACAGGAACAATATCTACAAAGGTTAGTCCTGCTAATACAGCGCTAACTCCACATCCGATACCAAAAGTGAAAGTTCAATTTAACCAAAATGTCAATGGAATTCCGCTTGGTGGTATTAATGTCTTCGACCGGATAGTTCCTCCTGGCACAACACTTGCCAGTGAAGAAGATGGAAAGTTTATCTTTCCCTCCGGAGGCAACTGGGTTCTCTTTCTAACCGCTCCCGAATCGGCAACAGCTGTATTTTCAGCAATAGTAGCCCTTGGATGGTGGGAAGAAAGTAGAAAGCAAGTATAATTGTTTCTCCGAAATCGAACGTTTCACCTTGGAACTAATGAACATAATATGTAGTTAAAGCGAATTAACGAGGTGATAAGTGTGAAATCGGACTTACTATTCCTAAAGAACTTATTGAAAAATACAATCTCAAAGAAGGCGAAGAAATACATGTTATAGATATGAGCCAATGAAGCAAAAATGCTTATTTAATTGCTATTAATTTTATTAAAAAAATTATTGCACAAATCAAACCTACAGCCAGAAATATCCAATGGGGAAGGCTACATCGGTATAATTATCCAGCTTCATATTTTATTGCCAAGAGGGTCTAAATTCTCCGCATTATAGTTCCGCTTTTCCACGGCAATTTCTACCTATTCGTCGGCAAAATTTACGATCTCATAAGTTACTACAAACCCATAATTAACAGTTCCCTTATCCTTAAATGTCAAGGAAAAAGGGACGGACAAGTCTTAAAAGCACCACGAGCCATATGTAATATTGAATCGTCTTGGATAACTTATGCTTGAGTAAAGACTTCAGGGCAAAGATTAATAACGCAAGAATACTACCTGATAAGGACAGGGAGAGAATCAGCTTAAGAGAATCAGCTTAATTGTTTCTCTATTTCGATGGGGATTTTAAAATTTCTTCTTTCTACTTTCCAACCTTGTTCTGTTATTAATTTATAATTCAATATCGCGACTACGGCTAGATACAAATCGTGGATTCATACCGTGAGGATTTTCTCCGCTGTTATTAATATAGATTATTGTTTCAAACTCATATCTACCCTCTATTTCCTCCATCTCCCCATTGGCTAAAAGTTTTGCGGCAGCTTGCATCTCTGGAATACCCAACTCCTGCGATTTCTCTGCCAGCCATTTTTCATTTTCTCCCGGCTCATAGAGTGAATCATGAAAATAGTATTCTTTAGTGTGAACAGTGATATAGACACCATCGGTTTCATGCGGTACTATATCCAGTTTTGTTAACAAATAAAACTTTCTGTTATGGTCAGGCATTCCTTCCGGCCATAGGGAATAATGGCCGTCCTCATAGTTGGCTAATCTCGGATAAACTTGATGGGGCATATCCTGATAACTATCCTTGGCAACAAATAGGCTTTGAATAGCACTTTGCATGGCATCATCACTCATCTTTTCAGGACATTTCATATAGTGCAGCACATAAAAAACGGCAAAACCAAAGTTATTATATCCAAAAGATTTGGCGTATTCGTTAGCCTCAAAAAAAGATTCATAGCCATCCATATCCGGCATGTAACACCAACGATAATCCCTGGCAAACAAGTTGAACTTCTTACGCATGTCGTCGGTAATTTCCACGTTACCACGCTTATCGATGATGCTTTCAATAAAATCAGCACCACTGGGGTAAAAGGTAAACTGTACTTCAGACGGTTCTTGTTTTTGTTCGTCGTTACTAATAGTATCAGTGTTGGCGGTATGATGGCATCCTGTGATTACTGTCCCCAACATCACAAAACAAATTATAGCGATACAAATTGTTTTATAATCCTTAAACATTACAACACCTCATTATCAATCTAAAATTAATTATATTTTGAACTTTTAACGTAAATATCAAAACAATCGCCATAAACACAGATAATAAATGTTTTTTCATTTTCCCTTTCCCCCTTTACTATCTTTATAAAATATTATTTTTGCAAACTACAACATACCTCCATTTGCTATCTGTCGTCTAACGAGTGCGGGGTTGCAATGTCCTTGAACCGGATGTGCGGAGCCTTTTTTCCTGATGATGCTTACCACCGGACGAAGAGGTGTTGCGCGCGCTTCGGTCTCGCACCCAAAAACTACCCCGCTGAACTTGCTAATCCGCGCCTCGCGGGAAGGTATTGTTATCTGAAGTCACGTAAAGCAACCTTACTTTGATACCGAAATATAAACTCTATTAAATATTGGCAAGCCGTTTTCCCATAATTCCATAAAGTATTCTTCTGCCATGGATCGATTTCCCACGATCGAATTATTCTCATCTTTAGTCCTTTTTGAATCATAGAAATATAATTCTTTCTTATCATCATTGAAACCTACCAAGGTCATATAATGCTGCCAGTAAAGCCCCTTCCCAATTAAAACAATAACTGGGTTCCCTTCGGCTACCTTGCTTTTCAAGTTTGACAAGTTACCTTTATATATCTCAGACTTAAGCCCATATGTCTTCATAAATGTAATAATTCCTTTTGGCAGTATATATCCCGATATCGGTATTTTGAATGACATTCTTTTATATATCTCTTCCCCCGTAACTTCCTGTCCAAAACTTCTTAATACATACGCTGTTGTATATGCTGCACATTGATTTGGCGGTTGTTGTTCAAACTTATTTATCTTTGTTATGTAGTAAATAGGTGGATACTCTCCTGGTGTACCCGCTTTTTTAGGGAATGGAGCAAGGACATATAAAATGAAACCTAATATTAGGCTGAATAAAATTATACTTATAATATGTTTTCGCTTAAATTTACTTAATTTGACGTTCATTATTTCCTCCAAAACGTGATTTCAGATAACGTGGCAGGCAAGCTTCAGCCTCGCCCTAAACCCTACCCCCGCTGAGCCCGCTAATCCGCTCCTTGCAGGAACGTATTGTTATGTGAAGTTTTTCCCTCTCTTAGGAAGCTTTACCCGTTAAAATAATTATTCCGGCTTATTTTATATGAACCACAAGCCTACCTAACCCAACGCTTGCTAAACATAAGAAAACATTGAGAACTACATTTAATAAACCAGTTATCATTCTACCCTTTGAAAACATTTCAATCGTTTCATATCCAAACGTTGAAAAAGTAGTCAACCCTCCCAAAATTCCAATTACTAAAAAACCCTCAACTCTTCCGATACATTCCATACCGTTAAACTTAACTCCATTATCAATCCAATGAGAAAACAACCAATAACATTTACAGCTAGCGTCCCATATGGGAAATTTTCTCCAAACACTCTAACAGATAATAAAGAAGTCAAGTATCTCAGTGATGCACCTATAAAACCACCAACTCCAACATAAAGTAATTTATCCATCCTAACTCTCCTCGTAATTTATCGTACTCTAACTATACCTTCAAATTTTTAATATACAACCTACATTAAAGAATATCAATATCTTCAACGAATTACCACAGCGAAATTGAGGGGAATTACGAAGTCTATGAGGTCTAGTGCTTGCACTTGCCGAATGAATTTTCGTAAACTCCGCTATCGCTCGCTGCGCTCGTTCTTCTGATTATCGTGGCGCTTCGTCACTATAAAACAATGCTTAAACAAACAATTGTATTTTTAAATAATTTTGCATAAAATAAGAATGTAAGAATTTCTGATTTTCTATTAAGGGGTGATTTGTTATGTTAACAGAAATTAGAAGTCGATCTCAAATTACTATCCCCTCTGAAATCATCAAGAAACTTAATCTGAAAAAAGGCGATACTTTAGAAGTTAGCGTTGAGGGTGATCAAATAATCCTACGCCCTGTTATTACAATTCCAAAAGATCAGGCATATTTTTGGACTAAAGAATGGCAACATGAAGAAAAACTTGTTCAATCTGATATTAAAAACAATAAAATTAAGTCTGCTAAATCAAAAGATGAATTGTATGAGGATCTAGGTCTATGAAGTACTACTATTCCGACCTTTTTAAAGAAAAAATACAATTATTAGATCAAAATGTTAAAAAAGCTTTAAAAAATAAGCTTGAATTAATGGATCAAAATGTCAAACATCCTTCACTTAGAACCAAGAAAATAAAAGGTTCTTCTAATATTTTCGAAGCAAGTCATACGATAGGTTATCGGTAAGCGTAAAATAGAGCCCACCTTGCAAACAAGATGAGCTTAGCATCAAATTAATTATTTCTGTACCCGGCATTCCCCGGGCAGAGCCTCTGAATAGGGTAGCAAACTATCCAAAACACTCTCATTTTTCAAATCTACATTGGGTAGCTGTTCGAAAAGATATTTAAGATAAGTATATGGATTCAAGCCATTTTCCTTAGCTGATTCAACAATACTATAGACTGTAGCACTTGTTTTAGCCCCTCGGGGAGTATTAGAAAATAGCCAATTTTTACGTCCGATTACAAAAGGCTTAATAGAGCGTTCACCACGGTTATTATCTAATTCTAATCGCCCGTCTAATAAAAAAGCGTTTAGTTTATCCCATTGTTTAAGGCAAATTGTGAATACAGGAATTGGCTGCTATTTTTACTTTTCATCCATACAAAATTTGTCTGCACAGTCAGTGGCAATCTGCGGTTATCTAGAACCTTTGTCAGCTTTGATTTTTTCAGCTATTTTTTTGCAAGAGCGATTAACGTCTTTACAAATTATTGGAGCCATATTGATTTTAGGTGGAGCCGTATTCGGAGAATGGTTCCAAAGTAATAAAACAATTAGTGTGCAGGGCGAAAATGATGTGCATAATCTATAAGCCACATTACTTATTATTATACTTTTAATCCGCGCCTCGCGGGAAGGCATTGTTAGTTGACGTCACAAAACTATTTACACGTGTTATCATACGTGTTATAATGTTATTGTATCACAGAGTAGAGGATGTGTTTATCTGTGACATC
>DUTO01000038.1 GCA_012842035.1 Clostridia bacterium
AAGAGGTTGCATTTATAAGTTTCCGTAGCCACGGCTATAATTACCTGATCAAACAACTTACAAGACCTTTCAGCAATATGGATATGTCCATTAGTTACCGGATCAAAAGTTCCTGGATAAACAGCAATACGCATCTTTGTACCTCCATTAAATTTCATCTGGTTTTTAGAATATCTCTAACTTTTACTTAAACTATCTTTTGATTGATACTTTATTCGTGGTCACATTTTTATATTCCTGCTATCTTTAAGCTTTCCTTTTTATGTTTTTTACAAATTTTTCAACGCTTAGCAGGTGAGAGAGGCTCACTTCTGAACAACACTAATCGCTTCAATCCCCATAAATTCTTCTAATTGTTGAATTAAATCCGGCACAACTTTTACCCAGTATTGACGCTTACTTTTAATTAATCTTTCCTCTTCCGGAAAATATAAATAAAGCGGGGTATTGCCCTGATACTGTTCCAGAATAGGTTTTAACTTCTCCCAAAACTGTTGTTCATCAAAAGAAGGAGGCATTTTTAAATAAAGCTTTGTGGTACTGGGGCTCTCCTCTTCTACTACTAAATCGTCCAGAGGTTTAATCTTATCTACCATTATTTTAGGTTTATCTTCTTGAAAATTCAATCTCCCTTTCACCAAAACAGGTAGGTCTTCATCTAAAAACTTATTAAATTTAAGAAAATTACTCGGAAAAAGAAGGGCTTCCAGGCTACCTGTTAAATCTTCCAAAACAAAATAAGCCATTGTTTGACCTCTTCGCGTTACAGAACGTCGGAGGGAAGTAATGACTCCGCCTAAAATTACTCTTTCTCTATCCCGCTCCATATCTAGACTCTCAATAGTAACACATCCTTTCCCCTGAAGCAACTCCCGATACTCTGTCAAAGGATGCCCACTTAAATAAAGACCCAGTACTTCCTTTTCCATTTGCAAAACTTCCTTCTCCATAAATTCTCGTACCTTAGGCAATGTAATCTGCGGATTTAAAGGTTTTTCCACTCCTGCTAAATCAAATAAAGAAAGTTGTTTTGAATTCTGCTGTTCTTGCCAAGCTAAACCTTGATCAAGACAAGTCTGCAAGATCGCCAAAAGCTGAGCTTGAGACTCATGCAGGGAACGAAAAGCGCCTGCTTTAATCAAATTTTCCAAAGCTCGACGATTAAGACAAGCCAAATCCACCCTTTCACAAAAATCTTGTAAACTTTTGAAAAACCCCTTTTCTCTCTCCTTAATAATTGCCTCAATAGCCTGATGTCCTACTTGTTTAATCGCCGCTAAACCAAAACGTATTTTATGACCACTCACCGTAAAATCTTCTACACTTTCATTAACGTCAGGCACTAAAATTTCAATTCCTCTTTGCCGACATTCTTCAATATAAAAAGGAACACGGTCTTTTGTTTCGATAACACTAGTCAACAAAGCGGCCATAAACTCTACCGGATAATGAGCCTTCAAATATGCTGTTTGATAAGCCAAAAGAGCATACGCTGCTGAATGACTTTTATTAAAACCATATCCGGCAAAATATTCTAAGAGGTCAAAGATCTTTTCGGCAATTTTACCTTCAATCTTGTTCGTCACAGCACCTGCAATAAACTTTTTCCGTAAACCATTAATAATTTCAGGTTTTTTCTTCCCCATCGCCCGTCTTAAAAGGTCTGCCTCTCCTAAACTAAAACCAGCTAAGTCACTGGCAATCCGCATTACTTGTTCCTGATAAATAATAACTCCATATGTAGTCTTTAAAATCGGTTCCAAAGCAGGATGAAGATAAGTTATCTCCACCTCTTTGTGTCTTCTTTTAATAAAGTCTTCCACCATACCACTACCCAATGGACCAGGTCTATATAAAGCGACTAAAGCAATAATATCCTCAAAAGTAGTAGGTTTTAACTCCCTAAGCAAAGCCCGCAATCCTGAACTTTCTAATTGAAAGACACCTATCGTATCTCCGACCGAGAGAAGCTCGTACACCAAAGGGTCATCTAAAGGTATGGTCGCTAAATTTAAATCTACTTCTCGACTTTTTCTGACCATAGAAACAGCATTATTAATCACCGTCAAAGTCCTCAAGCCTAGTAAATCCATTTTTAAAAGACCAATTTCTTCAATTGTTTCTTTAGCAAACTGAGTACAAACCAAACCCTCGGCCGTTCTTTGCAAAGGCACATAATTGGCTAAAGGTTCTTCTGAAATAACTAATCCGGCAGCATGAGTACCGGCATGGCGCGGAATACCTTCCAAGGACTGTGCTGTAGTCAAAAGCTCCTGCACTATAGGATCCTCTTTTTGCATTTCCACCAATTCAGACGAAACTTCTAAAGCTCTGGCAATAGTCATCCCCGGTTCCATGGGCACCATTTTGGCCACTTTATCCACCAAAGAAAGCGGTATATCCATTGCCCTTCCCGTATCACGAATCGCAGCTCTGGCGGCTAATGTTCCAAAAGTAATAATCTGCGCTACCCGATCTTCTCCATATTTCTCCATGACATAATCGATGACTTCACCGCGTCGTTCAAAACAAAAATCGATATCAATATCGGGCATACTTACTCTTTCCGGATTCAAAAACCGTTCAAAAAGCAGGTCATATTTTAAAGGATCAATATCAGTTATGCCTAAACAATAAGAAACTAGACATCCGGCAGCCGAACCTCTCCCCGGTCCGACAAAAATTCCCTTCTTTTTCGCAAAGCAAATAAAGTCCCAGACAATAAGAAAATAACTGCTATAACCCATTCTTTTAATAATTTCAAGCTCATAATTTAACCTTTCCTCCGCTACAGCCGTCACTTCAACATATCTTTTATGCAATCCTTGTACCGCTAACTGTTTTAAATAACTATCAACTGTCTGACCCTCCGGAACTTGATAAGGAGGCAAATGGTTTTCGCCAAAAGTAAAATCCACTTGACAACGTTCCGCAATGCGACATGTATTTTCCAGGGCCTCAGGATAATCGCCAAACAGAAGCTTCATTTCCGTAGCATCTTTTAAATAAAACTCCTCTGTATCAAAATGCAATCTGCCCTCATCTTTTAAAGTCTTTCCTGTTTGAATACATAAAAGAATATCCTGTATAAAAGCATCCTCACGACGTAAATAATGTACATCATTACTAGCCACTAAAGGTATGCCCGTCTTTTGGGCAATACGCACTAAACCGGCATTCACTTGCTGTTGTTTGTCTAAACCATGGTCCATCAGTTCGAGATAAAAATTACCCTTACCAAAAATATCTTGATAAAGC
>DUTO01000039.1 GCA_012842035.1 Clostridia bacterium
CTGCTTTAGGTATCGAAGGAGTTTGGATGGGCATAGCTGCCAGCCCTTTAATCGGACTTCTCCTTAATTATCTTTATTACCGCTCCGGCAGATGGAAAAAATCCTTAATCAAAGAAACTAATTAAAAAGATATTCTATAAGATTAATTTAAATAATCCTTTGCTTATTTTTAGATAAAAAAAGGACTGTCTCATAATCACTCTAATTATGAAACAGTCCTTTCTTCCTAGAAACCATTATTCTTTTTTCTCGGAAGCTTTCTGTTCTTGCAGCATTGTTTTAATTTCCGCTAATTCATCTTCAATATCTGCTTTCAAATCCTCTAAGTAGAGCACGTTTTCCTCCAAGTATTGCCTTTCCGCAATTACATCTCTTTGAGGAACACCGTAACCATAGCCAAAACCTCTTCTATAGCCACGTCCTCTTCCTAAACCACGACCAAAACCGCGTCCATAACCACGACGAAAACCCAACCCCGGAGTACAATACCCTAAACCTCTCCCTGTTCTCGGGCCTTGACCTAATGGACCGGTACCATCAAAACCTGGCATTGACAACAACCCCTTTCCTAAATTTTTTTATTCCTTATGGACATATGCCCATTATTATGATATATTATTTCTGAACATATGTCAATAACATTTTTGGTCATATGCTCACTATATTTATAATTTAATTGTTCTAGAAAGGAGGAATTTTAAAATGAAAATTGCCGTCAGTACTACCGGTGAAAGTTTAGATAGCCTGATTGATGAACGTTTCGGTCGCACTAGCCAATTTCTTCTTTATGACCTTGAAAAAAACACCTATAGTTTATTTGACAACAAACAAAATCGTACTGCTCCACAAGGAGCCGGTATCCAAACTGCCCAAAATATTATTAATGCCAAAGCAGATGTAGTCATCACAGGAAATGTTGGTCCAAAAGCTTTTCGTACACTAAATGCCGGTAAGATAAAAGTTTATCTAGCGACAGGCATTACTGTACGCGAAGCCCTGGAACAATATAAAAAGGGATTATTACCGGAAGCTCAGGATAGCAATGTCGAAGGTCATTGGCTCTAAGCAGCAAAAAACGGACTAGCCTATTACTAAACATTGTGGAGGTGTTATTTTAATGCAAATAGCTATTGCCAGCGGAAAAGGCGGTACGGGTAAAACAACTATTGCTACTAATCTTGCTTATTTTTGGCAAAAACAAATGAAAAAGAAAATAGTTTTACTTGACTGTGATGTAGAAGAACCTAATTGTCATTTGTTTCTTAAGCCTACTTGGCATTCATCCCAAAAAGCAACTGCCAAAATTCCCTCAATTAACTTAGAGCAATGTACCTATTGTGGCAAGTGTAGCGACCTCTGTCAATTCGGGGCGATTTCTTGCCTTAAAGATAACGTCCTGGTTTTTCCTGAACTCTGCCACAGTTGTGGCGGTTGTACTCTTGTTTGCCCTACTAAAGCCATTATAGAGGTCGAAAAAGAACTGGGTGAAATTAAAATTGGGGCACAAGACAATTTACAAATTATCCACGGATATTTAAAAATTGGAGAACCCATGTCCCCACCCTTAATTAGAAAAGTAAAAGAACAAGCCACACAAGAAGATTTAATTATTGTCGATTGCCCTCCCGGTACTTCCTGCCCGGTAATTGAAGCTCTAAAAGGAAGTGACTTCGTTCTTTTAATTACAGAACCCACCCCCTTTGGTCTCCATGATTTAAAATTAGCTGTCGAAGTAGTAAGGGACTTAAAAATTCCTTTTGCTGTAGGCATCAATCGTTCTACACTTGGCAACTCCGCTTTAAAAGATTACTGTGCCCGAGAAAATATTCCTATTATCTTGGAAATCCCTCATGAACGAAATATTGCCATCGCCTATTCTGAAGGGGAATTACTTCTAAAAAAATTCCCGCAATATGAAAAAAACTTTGCTCCACTTTGGTCCTACATTCAGGAGGTGATTTCCTCATGCAAGAACTAATTGTCCTCAGTGGTAAAGGAGGTACTGGTAAAACAAGTATTGTCGCCTCGCTGGCGCAAATATTTCAAGATAAAGTTTTAGCTGATTGTGATGTCGATGCAGCTGACCTGCACTTACTTTTACACCCTACTATCTTAGAAAAAAAAGAGTTTTGGAGTGGCAAAACTGCTTTTTTACATCCGGAAAAATGTATAGAATGTGGACAATGTCTTGACTTATGCCGCTTTAAAGCTATACAAGAAAACTTTATTATCGATAAAATTTCCTGTGAAGGTTGTGGTGTCTGCGCTTATTTCTGTCCTCAAAAGGCCATCGAAATGCAGGAAAATATGGCCGGTTATCTCTTTGTCTCTACCACCTCATGTGGACCGATGATTCATGCCCGTTTAGGTACAGGTGAAGAAAACTCAGGGAAATTAGTGGCTGAAGTAAGAAATAGAGCGCGACAAAAAGCACAAAAAGAAAATTTACCTCTCATTCTCATCGATGGTCCACCCGGGATTGGCTGTCCGGTTATCGCTTCTCTTGCCGGAGCAAAGTCTGTCTTAATTATCACCGAACCTACTCTTTCCGGACTTCATGACTTAGAAAGAGTTATCCAACTAGCGCAACATTTTCAAGTTCAAACTTTTGTCTGTATCAATAAGGCAGATTTAAACCCACGTCAAGTTAAAGAAACAATTGACCACTGTACTGAATTAGGCATAAAAATCATTGGGCAAATCCCCTATGATGAAGAAATTACTAAAGCCCAAATTGCTGGGCAAAATATTATTGAGTTTAATCCTCAAAGTCTAGTCGCTCAAGAAATTAAAATGATGGCACAAAAACTAAAAGAATACCTTAAAATATGAACTCATTAAAATTTAAACACAAGGAGGAAGGAAAAAATGAAAATTGCTTTACCACTTGCCGAGAATCAATTAAGTATGCATTTCGGTCACTGTGAAACTTTCGCTTTCCTTGAAGTTGATGAGGTGGAAAAAAAAATAATAAAGAAAGAGCTGCTTACCCCACCTCCTCATGAACCAGGAATTTTACCCACCTGGATTAAAAAGCAAGATGTCGACCTCGTTATTGCCGGAGGTATGGGCGGACGGGCCCAAAGCCTTTTCCAAGAACAAGGAATCAAAGTAATTACAGGTGCTCCCGTCGATAGTCCGGAAAATATTGTCCACCGCTACCTTCAGGGCACTTTACAAACAGGCGATAATGTCTGTGACCATTAAAACAAAGAAAGGATAACAAAAGCTGTCAACTCATTACGAGCTGACAGCTTTGGTTATCCTTTTAAATTTCTTAATTAAATTCTACGAACCGAACCTCCACAATGTGGGCAAGACAATTCCCAACCTCGCCCTTTACCATGAGGCACATCTAATTCTTTTTGACAAGTAACACAGCGAAAATGACGCTTGGCTAAACGATAATTTCCCCCTTCAACCCGTAAGGCTTTTCCTTCAATAAGTGCTTCTGCAATTTTCTTACGCGCACTAACCAATAATCTTTGAAAAGTTGGTCGCGATATATGCATTCTTTCAGCACATGCCTCTTGCTCTAAATCTTCCAAATCTTTAAGCCGTATCGCTTCTACTTCTTCAACATGTAAGACAACTTCTTCCAGCTCACGTTTAGGGATCCCCGCAGGCTTAAAATAAGTAAACTCAGGCTTAAATTCTACTCTGCGCAGTTTAGGTGGTCTGGCCATACCTCTCAACTCCCTCCACCTTTATATTTCTTCTCTACCCTAGTAAATTTACCTTCAGCAATTCATAGCTGGTCACTTCCTCAATTTTTCCCTGATCCCCCAAACTACTCGTTGAAGTTTCTAAAGGAAGTACTCCCATAAAGGGAAGAGCAAACTCCTGTGCCATTAACTTTGTTTTTCCTTTGCCAAAAGGATAAAGGTTCTTTCCACAATCCGGACATTCAAAATAGCTCATGTTTTCTACAATCCCTAGCAAAGGTACCTCCATCTTTTGTGCCATTTTAATAGCCTTTTTCACCACCATACCGGCTAAATCCTGTGGCGAAGTAACAATAACCGCACCATCCAGTGGTAAAACTTGCATTACTGTTAAAGGAGCGTCTCCGGTTCCAGGTGGTAAATCTACAATCAAGTAATCTAAGTTCCCCCAAATAACTTCTTCCCAGAATTGCTTAATTACCCCCGCAATTACCGGTCCACGCCAAATTACCGGGTCATCTTCATGTTCTAATAATAAATTAATAGACATAATGGCAATCCCTGTTTTGCTTTTCACCGGAAAGATACCTAATTCCGTAACATCAGGTGCTTTTTTTAAACCAAAAAGCTTAGGAATACTAGGTCCTGTAATATCAGCATCTAAAATTCCTACTTGATAACCTTTCTTTTGCAAAGCCACCGCTAATAGAGCTGCTACCGTTGATTTACCGACCCCACCTTTCCCACTCATTACTGCCAAAACATGTTTAACCTCATTAAGCTGATGACCATTTTTCCCTTCACTACACGAAGAACAACTTTCACTACCTTTACTACTACAATTACTGCAAGCACTATTTTGTTCAGTCATTTTATGCCTCCTCAAATAATTAGACGAATTAATTTATCCATTGCTTCATTTAGCATACCTCTATAATGGTCATATGTCAACAACTGCTAAACCGTTGAAAAGCCGCTCCATTCCTGAAAAAGATACAAAAATCTTTTAGCAAAAGACTGATCCCGATATTCTTCTAAATCCACAGTATAAAGCCCTCTTGTATTATTCCAAATCCGCTGAAAATAATTTTCCAGGTCTTTCACAATCATACTTTCATTATCAGCGACAATCTTTAAATTAGACTCCAAATTATAATTATCAATATTTCTTTTCGTTAAATTAGCTGAGCCACCAATAATGACACTTTTTCCTCTTCCTCTAATAAAAACAAGCTTCGTATGATATTGCTC
>DUTO01000040.1 GCA_012842035.1 Clostridia bacterium
ACATATACATTAAATGATTTATATTTTTACGAAAAAATTTACGCAAATCTATTCACTCCTTTCGCTCCAGAATAAACTCTTTATATTATAGAACTTAACATCTCTCACGACATTTTAGCAATTTAAAATACCGGCGCCATATTTTTATAACTCTGTAGAAAATATTGCTTTTTACGCACGGTAATCTCAATCCCTTTATGTCCCACTAACTTAGGGACCATTGTTGTAACAGTAGTGCTTACTACAGCTGAAATCATTGGTTTGGTTTGCTCCTCTTTAAAGTTAAGTTCAAATTTAGTTTTTTGCAAAAACTTATTCTCTAAATTATAGTCCAAGTTTAAATTCTGTTTAAAATAAGTAAGAGCTACCTCACGAGCCTTACTTTCTTCTAGAAAGCTTTCACCTTTAAATAAATTTTCTTCACTTATACCCTCTACAAAAGCAGCATCCAAAGCTATATTTACTGCTTCTATTAAATCTGCTCTTACCACTAAAAGAGTAATCAGGTCCATTAATAATATAGCTAAAATTAAACCAAACAACATCCATACCGGTACTCTCATCTTTACTTATCCTTCTTTTAATTTTTTTGCTTTATAAATTCCTGAGCCAGCCCCGACATCGCCACTCTAATCGTTAAATGAAACTCCTTCCCCAAAGGCTTTAAAGCTCTAAAAGTATAAGGCATCTCTGTCCTGATCGTCACTACTTCACCTCTTTGCACAGTTTTGGCCGTACCTACCACTTTAACCCGATCCTGATGAGGGTCAAGACCTTGTACCTTTAAAAAACTATCAAAACACTGTTTTATTTGGGCATCAAAGCCATTTTCGATCTTCATTAAAGCTAAGGTTTCACTACACGCAACTCTCAATTTCCAATATGAGGATAAATAACAAGCAACTTCAATTCCTATAAAAATTACTATCGTCAAGACCAGCATCGTAAAAAGACCACTCAGCCAACTTGCTCCTCTTTCCGAGGTCAGTAAATTTAAATTACGTTCCTTGCCCAATTAAACCAATCCCTTACTATTTACTCAAGCGGTTCACTAATCGAATCCATTTTATCGGTAATCCCACCTACAAAACCGGGAAGCCAATTTTTTAAAATGGTATAAATCAAAACAAGAATCACCGCTGTCAAAGCCATCCACCCAATTGTGGCCACCATATCTCCTCTTTCATTATCCACATATTTTTTAAAACTTTCTTTTATCCTGTGTCCCTGCTCTATTATTTCTACCTGAATCTTTAAAAACATATTGCACATCCTCCTTTAATTTTTACAAAATAGTGCTTAATTGGGAAAACAACTCCCAAGCCTTCACGGATAAAGCACTTACCGCCAAAGCAAAAATAAGCAAATACAATTGATAAATTTTTTCCGGTTTGGATTTTGTCAGCTCCTCAATTACTACACATCTAATTTCGGTAATATCACTTTCTATTGTTTGGAAATAGTTTTCCGCCGCTTCATAACCATACTTAATGGCAATTTTGACCGCCGAAACAAATCTGTTCACAAGCGGCATTTGAAACGCTTGGGCAAAGAGGTCTAAAGCCTGAGTAGCCCTCATGCATTGCAAGTCACTAATTAATTTATCAATCATGCCCCTCATCTTCATACCGGAGTTATCCCGGACTTGCATAAAAGCCGCAATATAATCGCGACCACTGGCAAAACTAATCCTTAATTTATCAATTAAATCAGGTAAGTCCCGCACTAATTCCGTCTGCCATTTCCAATAATCTTTTTTTAATTCACGATAACGCTGCATAATAATTACGCCGACAAAAATAGGGTAAATTACGATATAGCCCATAAACTCGGTAACCAATGGCACTAACAACATCGGCAGAGCAAAACAAAGCCCGGACACTATATAACCGGCTAATTCTCTTTCCGCACTCCTTTTTCGGCCCATTAAAGTCAACATATTGCACATCTCCGCCAAAATTAAATTTTCCAAATTGACTTTTCCCTTAATTCCTTCAATTAGTTCCAAGACATATTGAGTTAATTTATCTTCTTGCAATATTTCCAGCTCTTTTTCCGTCAAAAGTACTTCGCCTGCTCGCAAGATCGCCCGCCGTGTGGCACGCTCAACAAACAATTGCTTAGCTAATAAAAAGGCTACCAGTGAAGCTAAAATTAAGGGCATTACCAGGCCCCAAATTTGTACTAACATAAAACCTCTCCTTTAAAGGTCATCAAGATTAAGACTCAGATATTCTTCCCCTTTGATATAAACAAAAATTGTCCCTAAAACATAACAGAAAATCACAATCTTACCGGGCAAAGTATGTAAATAAATATTTGCCTCCCCGGTACTGACAAAAGAGAGAATGATAGGAAAAAACCAAGCAAGCCCCAAGGCTAAATATAGCTTTTTCTTTTTTTCGCGACTCTGTTCCTTAACTTTTTGTATAGCCCTTAAATCAAATTCAATAGCTTGTACTGCTTTATCTAAGGCATTAATCGCCTCCACAGTAAAACCTTCATAATGAGCATATAAAAGATGCTCTACATAAAGGTCAAACTTACGAAAGTTCACTCTTTTTTTCAGATTAAATAAAGCATCCCTTACACTTCCCCCAATAGCTACATCACGCAAAAAACCATTAAATATTTCCTTAATCTCCTTATCCACAATTTCATCACGCGTCATTTCTACGGCTCGCGTAATATTTTGCTGTTCAGAGAGCCTCGAAAGCAATAATCTTAAAGGGTCAACAAGTTTGCTAATCAGATTAAAACGTAAACTCTGCCGCTTTTTTTCAATCAGAAAACTTGGTAAATAAACACCGACCACAAAGCCGGTAATTAAAATAAAGAGATTATGGGTAACTACGGCCACCGCTAAGGTCAAAAAAACATTCAGAATAATAAGCAACAAAAATTCACGCTTCGTTATTTTCCAACCAATCGCCTTAGCTTCATTTTGGAAATTTTCCACTTGCATGGTTTCATAAAAAAATCGTTGTAACCTTAGTTTAGTCGGCATTTTCCTTTTACGAGGTAAACTAAATAAAAGATAAACTAATAAAAACCAGCAAGCACAAAGCATTCCCGTTAAAAAAGGAAGTGTTGCCAACGCCATCTCCTGTCTACCTCCTTTTTTCCCTTTTATTTAAATATTGCCATTTTCTAATTCTTTCCTTAGGAATCATATTCACCTGCATTTTACCGGCCAGTTCCTTAGAGATACCATTAACCCTTTGATGATAACCTAAAACATAATCGTCTTTACTGATTCCCGTCTGAACAAATTTAAAAAGAGTTGTACAAAGAGGGTGTTTAGCCCCTTCATAACCAATGAGCTCCACTACTTCCGTAATAATGCGACTCTTTTTTATTTTTTGCTGAAAAATAATTAAATCAACAGTATCGGCAAGTTGAGCCGCAATAGCTTCATCATTATAACCATCACCCGCTAATTGCACTATACGTGTAGCCGCATTACGTGCTGAACTAGCATGAAGAGTAACATAACAATTATGTCCTGTATTCATAGCTTCATGAGTTTGCCGCGCAGCTTGTCCATCCCTAACTTCTCCGACAATTATTTTCCAAGGACGCATTCTTAAAGATACTTTCGTTAATTTGGCAATGTCATATCTTTTTTCCGGATTTTCATGGTCTTTCGTCTGCAAAGAAACAATATTGCGATATTCACGATATGCTTTTTTTCGACGTAACATCATCTCCGGACTATCTTCAATCGTAATAATTCTCGTATTCTTTTCAAAATAAAGGGGAAAAGAAATCAAAGTAGTCGTTTTCCCCGAATTAGTTGCTCCGGCAATAATGCAATTAGCACAGGGAATAACATCGCAAAAAAAGTCATCCATTTCCTGACTCATCGTTCCCAGTCGAACTAAGTCCTCAGGGGAAATTGTTTCTTCAGAAAATTTTCTAATGGAAACACAAGTGCTTTCTGTCGCTATGCCACCCTGTTTAACACCTAAAACAGCACAAACTCGATAATTGTCAAATAAACTATCAACATGTGGCTCATTTGCCGTTAATGATTTACCATCAGGAATCAACATTTTATTAATTACATTTTCCAAATGAATTTCATCATGAAAAGCTAAATCAGGGCGAAACT
>DUTO01000041.1 GCA_012842035.1 Clostridia bacterium
CTAGATAAGTACCAAAGAAATTAGGGTTATTCCGATATTATTACATAGTTTTATAATGGAAAAGAAAAACATCACCGTCTTTTCTTATAGTATTATCATCTATGCACTTCTCTGCACAAATACGAGAGGGGCTTGGATTGGAGCAACTGTGGCGATAATTGCTTATATTTTTATGCATCGCTTATTTTTAATTAATTATAAACAAGATATACGAAGAATTACTGCTATTCTTTTAATTACTTTTGTTATAATTTTTATGTTTAACAGTCTTAATAATAATAAGTTTGCCTATCGATTTAAATCAATATTTATGGATGCAACAAAAATATTGAAAGATGAAGGAGCTGAGAAAGCAGGTAGTAATAGGTTTTTTATTTGGAAAAACGTGCTTATTCTTATTAAAGATAGACCGCTAACCGGATATGGGATTGAAAATCTGGGAGAACCTTTTGTGGCCAGATTTGAGCAAGAAATGATAGACTTATTTGGGACAACGTACCATGTTGATAAAGCCCACAATGAATATCTGCATATTGCCGTTACTACCGGAATACCATCACTTATTGTGTATTGTTTATTTATTACTCAAATACTATGTCAAGGCTTGCAAAAAGCACGAAAAAACTGTTTCTATTCCCCATATATTGCCTCTGTGTTGGGATATTTGTGCCAGGCTTTCTTTAATATAAGTGTAGTTTCCGTGGTTTATATATTTTGGGTTTTTCTTGGTTTTATTTGTAGTTACGAGAATTGATTAACAAACAAGAGCTCTAATTTTGCACGAAATTGGGGTTTGACTTTAGTGCTTTTTATTGTGTATAATAATAAGGTCAGTTCTGTGGGGAGAGGTGGCCGAGTCGGTCGAAGGCGGTCGCCTGCTAAGCGATTATACGGGTTAAACCGTATCGAGGGTTCGAATCCCTCCCTCTCCGCCATCAAAATTATGTGCCCGTAGCTCAGCTGGATAGAGTATTTGACTACGAATCAAAGGGTCGCAGGTTCGAATCCTGCCGGGCACGCCATGAGCTTACTGCCGCAAGTGATTGCGGTTTTTTATTTTCAACAAAAATGAGCATTAACCATTATTTAACCACTTTTTAACCCCTGTGTAGTAGTTGACAAACAGTTACGGCTGTTTTTGAGTAAAGGTATTCTTGCTTTTTTATTGGATTTAATGTAAAATTATAATTCGATATGTTTACAATCGCGCCCGTAGCTCAGTCGGATAGAGCGGCGGATTCCTAATCCGCGTCTGCCGCAGGTTCGAATCCTGCCGGGCGCACCATTTGTTTTTAGGTATGGTGTGGGGTATGAAAAGTTATGAGTTTTTTATGCAAGAAGCTCTTTTAGAAGGGCGAAAAGCTTTAGCTAAAGGAGAAATACCTGTTGGGGCCGTTGTTGTTTTAGATGGTGAAATTATCGGGAGAGGGCATAATTTACGAGAAACAGAACATAACGCTACGGCTCATGCGGAAATAATTGCTTTGCGGGAAGCCGGAAAAAAACTGGGGACTTGGCGTTTGACTGGGGCTGTTTTGTATGTGACGTTGGAACCTTGCCCAATGTGTGCCGGGGCTTTGGTACAAGCTCGTTTGGAGAGGGTAGTATATGGAGCAGATGACCCCAAGTCGGGTGCGGCAGGCAGTTTGCTAAATATTCCCCAATTCCCGGGTTGGAATCATTTTGTGAAAATAACGGGCGGGGTATTAGCTGAGGAAGCAACTGCACTTTTGCAGGAGTTTTTTCGAGAAAGAAGAAAAAAGAAGCCCTGAATTTTGCAAGTAGGACTTCACTTAGAGAAGTTGGGTTTTGAAAATAATGGAGAGATGGCCGAGCCTGGCTGAAGGCGCGCGACTCGAAATCGTGTGAGGGTTAAACCTCCGTGGGTTCGAATCCCACTCTCTCCGCCATGAAAATAAAATCCAGATATCTTCGAACCCACGGAGGTTTAACCCTCACACGATTTCGAGTCGCGCGCCTTCAGCCAGGCTCGGCCATCTCTCCATTATTTTC
>DUTO01000042.1 GCA_012842035.1 Clostridia bacterium
ATCTGGCTATCCGTGGTATTGACGGAAACCTAGGCAATAGGGATGCCGATACCTTTGGTAATGACCTACATAAAAACTTACGCGCTGATTATATCTTAGCCAATCCACCTTTTAATGTCAGTGATTATACCTTGATTCAAGATGATGCTCGTTGGAAATATGCGTAAGTTTTTATGTAGGTCATTACCAAAGGTATCGGCATCCCTATTGCCTAGGTTTCCGTCAATACCACGGATAGCCAGATTCATCTTACATAGTTTCCAAGTATTCGCAGTATACTCTTGTCCATAGATATAGATATCGTCTTTACGCCCCTGATGTTCCTCGACAAATCTTGCCGACTGGACAAACATACCGCCGGAGCCACAGCAAGGGTCATAAACTCTGCCTTTATAAGGTTCAATCATACCTACCAATAGTTTAACAATACTGGGCGGTGTATAAAACTCACCCTCACTGGAACCAAATTTACCTAAGAAATATTCATAAACTCTGCCAAGAACATCTTGGGCTTTAGCTTCTTTACTACCCAAATTAAAAGAGAATAAATCAATCAGTTCACCAAGTTTGGTCTTGTCCAATTCCGGTCGAGCATAATTTTTCGGAAGTACTCCTTTGAGGCTTTTATTTTCCCGCTCAATGGTAATCATAGCTTCGTCAATGATTTGACCGATTGTACTTTGCTTGGCACTCTTTTTGATAAAGCCCCATCGGGCACTGGGGGGAACAAAAAAAATATTGTCCGCCATATAGGCATCTCTGTCTTCTTCAAACCCCTCTCCCTCTGCCACCAACTCATTATATTTTTCTTCAAAACTGTCTGAAATATATTTGAGGAAGATAAGTCCCAGAACAACATCTTTGTAATCTGAAGGTTGAATATTGCCTCTTAGTTTATCTGCCATTTCCCACAACTTGTTTTCAAACTCTAAATTCACACCCACTGTTCTGCCTCCCTTTATAGTAAATCGCTATAAATGTTCTAAAATTCAATATACTTTCTCGCTTTTTTGACTTAATGTTATTAGCGCACTAACCACCTATAATCCTGTCTACAATCCACGATATAATCAACGTACACCGTCTGTTCCTTAATCTGGTATAAAATCAGATACCATTTCGCAACGAACATCTTATGATATTTATTAAACGGAATAAATTCGGCATCAAAAAACGGAAAATGCTCTGGCATTTGATGCAAAGAGTGAATAGCTTCCATCAAATTATTTTTTACCTTGCGGGCAGCAGTAGGACTTTTCTGTGCCAGAAAATGGACATGACTCGCCAGCATCTGACGAGCACGATCTGAAACAATCACTTTAAATTGAAGTTTCTTTTTCATGTTCCACCTCAGCTATAATATCCTCTAAATATTTATCCAACTCGTCCGGCATAACTCCCACGCGTCCTGCTAAACGGTCTTCCTCAACAACCAACAGTTCTTCACGCAGCTTTAGCATTTTTTCACGACGAACAAAGGCCTCTATATCCATAACCACGAGATCACCCTCGCCGTTTTTCGTAAGATACACAGGCTCTCCGGTGGATTTGCATAAAGCCGCAACTTCATTGTATTTTTGCCTAATACTTGCGGACGGTTTAATCTGCATGATATCAACTCCTTATGGTAATATTCTAACCATATAATACTCTTTTTTTACTATAAAATCAATGTGCTTTTTTCATTTTCGCTAAGTGGAAAAGGAAAGACCACAAAGCTTAGTATACAAAATGGTTCGGCAAGGTGGCATACCCTTTGAAATCACAACACAGATAGAGCCGTTTAAAAATTCTCTTAAAAAAGCAAACGAAAACAATGGAAAAACAATATAATCAAAATATCTCAAGGTCGGGGACACTATAGAGTCAAGTCTTAAATATGTTATAATTAAACCAAAAACAGAGAATGGAGCAGGCAAAATGTCTTTTGATGGAATTGCATTACGAACAATCACAACAGAATTAGAAAAAAAGCTCTGTGGAGCCCGTATCGATAAAATTTATCAACCGCAAAAACAGCAAATTATTTTACACTTGCACCAAAAAGGTATTTCTTACAAACTGCTACTCTCCTCTTTAGCGCAAGAGGCTAGAGTGCATCTTGTCTCCCAAACAGCCTCTAACCCAGCCCAACCACCCCTTTTTTGTATGGTCTTACGCAAACATCTCGAAGGAGGCCGCATCCTTTCTTTCACCCAACCGGGTTTAGAACGAATCTTAGAAATCAACTGTGAAGTCCTTAATGAACTGGGCGATAAAACCGAGCGTAAAATGATCATCGAAATAATGGGCAAGCATAGTAATATTCTTCTTGTCAACCCGGAAGAAAATAAAATTATCGATGCTCTGAAGCGCGTCCCTGTCTCCCTTAGCCGTTACCGCCAAGTACTGCCCGGTTTAGCTTACCAATATCCGCCACCACAGGATAAAATTATTCCTTGGCAAACTGAACAGAAAGTTTTTTATGAACGACTATTGAGTCTTCCTCTGACTACCAAACTAAATAAAGCTCTGCTTAAAACATGCCAAGGCTTAAGCCCCCAATCTATAAATGAGCTTATCTTTAGAACAGGACTGGAACCCCACCTTGCTCTCGAATATTGTGGCGAATATGAATTAAGTGTTCTTTGGCAAAAACTAGAGCAGTTAGGTACTCAATTAGAACAAGAAAAACTTTCCCCGGAAATAATTATGCAAGATAATGTACCACTTGCTTTTTCCGCTTTCGCTTTGACCTCTTATCCTTCGGCCATGCGTCATGGTTTCCCCGAAATGAGTGAAGCTATAGAATTTTATTATCTTCATCAAAACAAAGTGACCACCAAGCAACAAATAACCGACAAATTAACCCACATCATCAGCAAAGAAATTCAGCGTTGTGAAAAAAAAGCTGCACTTCAATTAGAAACAATCCAAGAGGCTAAAAATGCCGAGCAATACAGACTATGGGGTGAATTGCTTACAG
>DUTO01000043.1 GCA_012842035.1 Clostridia bacterium
CTAGCCGAAGCCCTCCACGTCCAGACATTTCCAGATAGTCTTCCATACTGGGTGTGAGGAGACTATTTTCTTGTTTTAAAAGGGCATAGCCGCGTACTGTATAATAAAACAAGAAAATAGTCTCCTCACACCCAGTATGGAAGACTATCTGGAAATGTCTTATCGTCTTTCCGCAGAAAAAGGATACACAAGAATCGGTGACCTAGCCGAAGCCCTCCACGTCCAGCCGCCTTCTGCCAGTAAAATGGCACAAAAACTTACCGAACTAGGCTATCTTCACTATGAAAAATATGGTCTCATCGAACTAACTAAAAAGGGACTTGACTTAGGAAAATATCTTTTACAAAGACATCAAATTGTAGAAAAACTATTAATCTTATTGGGAGTTACCACCAACATTCTCGAACAAACAGAGAAAATTGAACACAATATCAATGAAGAAACCACAGAAAAAATAGCTACACTCATACAATTTTTAGAAAACAATCAAGCTTGGTCTGACTTTAAAAAAACTAAAGAAAAATAACTGGTCGTTGCGATCAAATCATTTTGCAAAATCCGACCTGAATTTGTATTGGCCAGAACTTGAAATTCACAAAGTCCCTTGCTTTGCGCATAACGGAAAACCAGGGCTAAAGAAGCCGGAGAATCTAAATAATCATTTCCTAAATGAAAAAGTGTCGGATAAGCGAAATTTTCCATCACCTTTAGAGTAAAGCGATCCTTTTCTTCAGCCTCTTGACGCGTCAGATAGTGAGAAAAGTCAACAGAAGCCAAGAAAACACACTTTCCTTCCTCCAGCCCAGGTTCTAAAAATTCCAAGAGCAGATCTACCTCTTCTAGAGAAACATCATGATGTAAAATAAGCGGTACAATTTTAGTTTGAGGAAGATAATGTTTAATTAAAGGAACAAGGCTCCCTATAGAGTGTTCTTGACTCAATACTTGTTCATTTCGTTCCACAATGCTTTTCTCTAATAAAGCTTGTACTATTTTTTCTTCTGTTTCTACTAAACCTGCCGGAGTCTGCCAAGCCGAAAACCCCGTAATCATTCTGCCACCAAGATTATAGTGATTCGGTCCTACCAAAATAATTACTTCCGGTTTTTGGGGAACTAATGCCGCCAATAAATCAATAATCAAATTCCCAGCAACAAGGTGATGGGGGACAACCCCTCCCAGGATTGTCCCCTCTAAATTATATTGCTCTTGTGGCACAGCTAAAACCTCATATAACTCCTGCTCTGTTAAAAAACTGAGATGAGCTGGGTGTTGCTTGCTTTGTTGGTCTTGCTTTTCAGCTTTTTTTTCCCGTTCTTGCTGCTCGTGAAGCTGATTGTTTTGCCCAAAATCCCCCTCATTTAAGGAACAACCCCACGAAAAAACGATTAGCAAAATTAAGCAGAGCCCCACCTGTATCATTTTATTGCTTTTTTGACCTATATCTAATTGTCTGCTTGCCTTTGACCTCATTTAATCACAACTCGCTCTTCCTCACCAAAAATACAAATTTCTTCGTTTTTAAGGTGATGGAGTAATGTTCCTTGGGCGATAAATTCACCCGGCGAGACTACACGTGCATAATAGACAATTTTACCTGGTTCCTTTCCCTTCCTTACATTAAAGGTAATCTTTTGTCCTTTCACTTCAGAAGGATAGCGCCAATAACGAGATAGTTTTTGCGCCCTCGTCTGCGGGATCTGTACATAACGCAAGCCTGCCGGTAGGACATCAACTAATTCATATTTGCCTCCGGGCCCTAAATCCTTGACCTCATAATCCAAAACAATTTCTACTAAATCACCACGTTGTAAAGTGCTCGTTTGTTGTAAGTTAACAACATAAGAACGTTTTACCTTTAAGTCCTCCCGGAAAGGGATTTTTTCTTTTTCATAAGGCTGATTAAAAACAGTCATCACTCCCACTTTTCCGCTAATCTTACTAAATTCAAGCTTGGCTAAGTCTTGGGGCAAAACATACATCGTAAAAGTTTCGCGTCCCTGTAAAGTTTTTTTCTCTTTTTTCCCGTTTAGTTCATAAGTAAAACTAACTGGCTCACTTTCCATGTAACGCAAATTATATTTAAGAATCTGCACCTGTTCCAGATTATTTAAAATCTCTTGTCCCGGATTTTCTAAGATATATTGATACAAAAGATTCTTTTCCGGAGCCTCCAAACGAGCTGCTAAAAGAGCCATCTGCGTAGTAGCCGTAATTATTTCATCTTGATCGCGACCCACCTTAATCCGCAGAGAATTGCCCAGTTTTTCCCCATATTGCTCTAAAAGCTCGGCATAAAGTTCTTTTGCATAAGCTCCATCCCCAATGTCTAGTAAGGCTAACGCTAAATGAATCTTTTGCGCCGGAGCTAAATCCTTTTGGGTAAGATAATTGTTAATCTCCAAAAGTACCGGTTCGCTTAAAGCGCCTAGACCCCATAAAGCTACAGTAACATCTTCACCTTTTTCTGCTCCCGTCTCCAGTAAATTATAGAAGTATCCGGCCATGGCTCGATAATCAAAGTCTTTACTACCTACTGAAGCCACTAATGCGGTAAGAGCCGGCTCGCTTGTGGCATAGGGCAAAATACTCACTCCCCCATCATACTGCTGATAAATAAGCAAACTTTCCTCCTCTGATTTCTCTGCTAAATCTTTTTTAGCGTCAAAATATTGCGCTAGGAGACGACGGGCTTCTTGGGCCGCCAGTCTTTGTTCTAAACGGGTACCCTCTTGCCCCACCAAGTTATATAAGCCCCGCAGGTATTGGTTCTTTTCATAATCACTAAAAACCACTAAAGTAGGTTCGAGACCACTACCTGTCAACTTTAGGTTTTCTTCTAAAAGTTGCTGAGTCGATACGGTTCGCTCTAAGAAGGAATTAACTACGGTGAATTCCTTCTTTAATTTATCCTGATACTTTCCGGCCTTTCCTTCGACAGTCAGCGTATATTTCCCCTCTTTTAAAACAGGCA
>DUTO01000044.1 GCA_012842035.1 Clostridia bacterium
GGAGTTGTCTCCCTCGCGAATTTCGCAGCTTCATACTAAAGCGATTTTTAGATTACGGGGAAAATTATCGCAAATTAAAAAAAATAAGGTAGGTTGAAAAAATGTTTAAAAAGTCATATCAATTGCAAAAAGGTGAAACGGGTATTTTTCTTACTGTAAAAAATGATGCTAATCTTTCTTTTTCGGTAAAGCTGAAACATTTATATCATGAGTTAACGCAGCGTAAAATTTTTTACGATGCCAATGTTGTAAAAAAGTGTTTTGAAGAAGCAACAGGAAAAAGAGAAGAGATTGCTTTTTTAGAAGATGAGCAGCTCTATACGACTTTATTAGATGTACAAGTTTCTATCGATAAAATGAGGGCGGTTTTAAAAATTTATCCTGCTTTAGATGGGACTCCTTTAGAACTTGAAGTCTTGGAGCGGTTTCTTGATGCAAAAGGGGTAAAATTTGGTCTTAAAACCGAAATCTTTCCGGAAGTGTTGAAAACACAATCTTGTTATCGTGAATGGTTAATTGCTGAAGGCAAACCAAGTGTAAATGGTAAAGATGCTAGTTTGCAATTTCATTTTGAAAAAGAAAGACATGATTTAAAACCAAAGCAATTAGAAAATGGCAGCGTGGATTTTTATGACCTTGATGTAATTCAGATTGTAGAAGCAGGAACAATGCTTGTGGAAAGAATACCACCTACTGAAGGGATAAGCGGAATGAATGTTCTGGGGGAAGAGATTAAGGCTAAACCCGGCAAAGATGTCCGGCTTCCTTTGGGAGTAAATACAGAAACAGTTGATGAGGAAACGAAACTTGTTTCAAAAATAATAGGACATGTTAGCTATGTTAATAAAAAGGTAAATGTTTATCCGACTTATGAGGTTAAGGGTAATGTTGATTTTAATACAGGTAATATTAAATTTCCCGGCAATGTAATTGTTAGAGGAAGTGTACAAAATACATTTACTGTAGAAGCAGAAGGAGATGTTGAGATTTATGGTAATTTAGGAGGAACAGTAATTACGGAGGGAAATTTGCATATTAAAAAAGGAATTATTCAGGGTACCGTAGAGGTTGGGGGTAATATTTATACTCGTTATATAGAAAATGCTAGTGCTTTTAGTAAAGGAAGTATTTTTGTAAAAGAAGCAATTATGCATAGTACGGTTAAAGCTGAACAGAAAATAGAGGTAAGTGGTAAAAAAGGCTTAATTGTAGGGGGGCATATTTCTGCAGGAGAAGAAGTAACGGCTAAAAACATTGGTTCGCCCATGGGCACCAGTACTATTCTGGAAGTAGGGTTTGTGCCTGAATTAATCGATGAATATAAAGTGGTATGTACACAATTAAAACATGGTCGCGAGAATGTAGAAAAAAGTAATAAAATAATAAATACGCTTGAAAAAATGAAAAAAGAGGGAGTTTTTACAGCGCAAAAAAACCAACTTTATCTAAAAGTTTGGGAAACCCAGCATCAAAATAAAAAACAAATAGAAGAACTACAAAAACGAAAAAACGAATTAGAACTTCAATTTGGAAGCATTCATGATGCCCGAATTAAGGTATCAGAAACTGTTTTTTGTGGAGTTATAATTAATATGGGAAAACATACCTTACATATTCTTGAGGAAAAATATCGCGTAGTGTTTCGTTTAGAGGACTATGAAATCAGGGGGTTTAATTTATGACGGTTAAATCTGTTGATCTGCAGGTATTGGTACCACGTGCCGGTGAAGTGGAGAGAATTAATAGGACTGTTCAGGGACAACAACAGACTGACCAACAAATTATGAGCCAGGGAATTCAGGAAAATTTAAAACAACAAACTCAGGTTGTGAATCAAACTCAAGCTACAGAACAAAAAAAAATAGAAAAAGAGGCACAAGAAAAAAACAAAGAGAATAAAAAACAAAAAGAGGAGTCTGTTAATTCCGGCTCCGGCTTGGAAACTACCGAACAAAAAAAGGAAGAACAAAAGACTAATGCGGGTAGATATCTTGACATCAAGATTTAAAAAATAAAAATTAGTGGA
>DUTO01000045.1 GCA_012842035.1 Clostridia bacterium
TTAGTGCTAATTTATTAGGTTTAGGTAATGCGGCAACTCCTTTTGGTTTAAAAGCAATGCAAGAGCTTCAGGAAATTAACTCCAATAAAGAGGAAGCCAGTGAAGCCATGTGTACTTTTCTAGCTATGAATACGGCAAATATTACACTTTTACCGGCAACAATCATTGGCATCCGGCTTGCCGCAGGTTCAGCTAATCCTACAGAAATTATTGGTACGACCCTCTTTGCAACAACAATAGGTTTTACGGTAGCTTTAGTTGCAGATGGGATTATGCGTCATTTACATAAGTAATAGGGGGGAGACTAATGGAAACTATTATTTATGAATTATCTAGATGGGCGATTCCCGGAATTATTTTTTTTATTTTGCTTTATGCGAGTTTACGTGGAGTTAAAATATATGAATGTTTTGTGAAAGGAGCAGAAGAAGGATTTGGTCTAGCGGTAAAAATCATTCCTTTTTTAGTAGCGATGATGATGGCAGTAAGCATTTTTAGACATGCCGGGGTAATTAGTTTTTTGGAGAAATATTTAGGTGGTATTTTTAATTTTCTGCATATACCACCTGATATTTTGCCCTTAGCCTTGATGCGACCTCTTTCCGGTGGGGCAGCTTTAGGTATTACTACAGAAATAATTAATACTCATGGACCTGATTCTTATTTGGGGCGTTTAGCTTCAACTATGCAAGGAAGTACTGATACAACTTTTTTTATTCTCGCTGTCTATTTTGGTTCGGTCGGGATAAAAAAATATCGTTATTCTTTAGGAGTAGGGCTTTTAGCTGATGTAATTTCCTTTCTCGCTTCAATTTTTATTGTGAGCAGGTTTTTTTAAACTCTTGCCGAAAGTTTTATAATAATAATTAAAAAAATGGTGGTGGGAAAGCTGGAAAGACTGCAAAAATATCTAGCTAGATGTGGTGTGGCTTCACGTCGTAAAGCCGAAGAAATGATCAAACAAGGGTTAGTAAAAGTTAATGGGCAGGTTATTTCGGAAATGGGTTTTCAGGTAGAGCCGGAAAAAGACAAGGTTGAAGTACAGGACAGGAAGATAGAACCGGAAAAAAGAAAAGTTTATCTTCTTTTAAATAAACCATGTAGAGTAGTTACAACTTTAAATGACCCTCAAGGAAGGAAAAAAGTAACTGATTTATTAAAAGGAGTGCCTGAACGTGTTTATCCGATAGGTAGATTAGATTATCAGTCAGAGGGACTTTTACTTTTAACCAATGATGGTGAATTAACTTATCGCCTCACACATCCACGATTTGAAATTGCTAAAACTTATTTGGTTAAAGTGCAGGGTCGTGTGAATAAGCAAAATGTAGACAGATTACAAAAAGGAGTAGAACTGGAAGATGGGCTGACTCAACCAGCTTTAGTCAAAATTCGACAAAGTGAACCGGCAGAAACTTTTTTAGAAATAACTATTAGAGAAGGGCGTAATAGACAAGTACGAAGAATGTGCGAAAAAATAGGACATCCGGTTATTTCATTGAAACGCTTAAAATTTGGTCCAGTGGATTTAGGTAATTTAAAAGTTGGACAATATAGAGAATTAAAACCAAAAGAAATCCAAGCGTTAAAAAAAGCTTGTCATTTAAAATAAAAACTGTGCGTATTACTTATCTAGTCAGGTTAAAATAGGGAAAAGGGTTTTATTAGCCTATTTAATAAAAAAATTAAAAGGTAAGAACTAATGGATAGAATTGAGAAACGACTTGACCTAATCGAGAAAATGTTAGTGGTTTGTCTTAAAGTTATGATTACGTTATTGATAATTGTGCAACTATTATTGTTGATACCGGGCATTGGCGCACGTTTTAATATTGCTTTGCGTCTGGAGGGAGAACCACTTAAAGATGAAGCACAATTTTATCAGGTTGGAAACATCTCGTTAACACCTTGGGCAAATTTAACCTTACAACTTCTTGATTATACTAGTCGACCAGATGTTGAAATTGAAGTAAACGGAAAAGAGGTAGGTAATTTTTTACGAAAAGAGGTCAGTTTTGCTGTTAAAAAGGGGGACCTTATTACTATCTATAATCCTGCTGAAAATTTACCGATTAAAGTTTTAGTAAGTAAAAAGACACCTAATATTCGTGTTCCGGATTTAAATACAATGGTGGAAGGTACAGGTAGAATATATTTTTCTACTGTAATTATGAAATAGTTGCTATTTTTATTTCATTATAATAGAATCAAAATTAGCAAAGAAAAATAAAGGAAGTCAGGTAGATAATAATGTTTGGTTCTAGAAAAATCGCGTCTGCAGCTATAAAAATTGCTTTAACAGAAAGTCGTGAAGAGGAAAACCAATTAAAAAATGAGTTTGTTCAGATTGGAATTAAGACTGCGGCCGTGGATATTGGTGGCGAATATATTACTTCGATTAAAAAAATAATAGAAAGAGCTATTGTCGCGGCAAAAAGAGAAGGAGTAATTAAAGAAAGTCATTATGATGAAGGAGCAGTTGCCGGTGCTACTCGTGAAGCCCTTTCTCAAATTATGCCTAAGGCTTTAGGTCTTAATGTGGGGGGGAAAATAGGGATTGCTCGCCAAAAAGATCATCTAAGTGTTGTTGTATTTTTGGGTATAGGTTTACTCCATTTAGATGAAGTGGCTATTGGTTTAGGACACCGTGTAGCACCCTTTAATGGACAATGAAGAGAATTTTTGGGATTCGCGGTGCAACAACAGTTGCGGCTAATACCCCAGAAAACATTTTAACCGAAACGCAAA
>DUTO01000046.1 GCA_012842035.1 Clostridia bacterium
GAAGAGTTGGTTTTAGAAGGAGAATTAGCACGAGGTACTAATCAATTAAAAGCAGTTGCTTATTTTAATAATGGAACAAGTAAAGAGGTAACAAATGAAGCTGTTTGGAATTCAAGTAATAAGAATAAGGCAGTTGTGACTGAGCAAGGTTGTGTGATGTTTCTGGGCGAGTTTGCCCCTGTAACCATCTCTGTTCATTATGGAGGCAAAGGTGCTGAAATAACCAGGTCTTAACCGGGACAAAATAGTGCTGGTCAAGAAATTAATAAATTATAAGGGTCAATGTGGAGGTTTTATAATTGCGTGTTGAAATAGGAGAATCGCGTTATGAGCAAATAGCAATTGATCTGGCGCGGCGCATAGCGCGTGGTGAATTTAGTGTGGGGCAAAAGCTTTCCGGGCGTTCTTTGTTAGCCGGAACATATAATGTCTCTCCCGAAACAATTCGGCGGAGTATTGCTCTCTTGCAGAATATTGGGGTAGTCGAGTCAATTACCGGCAGTGGAGTTTTCATTAAATCGAGCGAATTAGCCGGGGAATATTTAGAGGAGTATAAAGCACGTCAAGAAATATTGGATTACAAAAATAGGGTTGTTTCTTTGCTGAATCAACGTCAGGCTTTAGATGCAGAGTTAGAGAAAGAGCTTACTCGTTTTTTAGAATTTTCTTTTCAGAAAGCTTCTATTTTACAACAAGTAGAAGAGATTATTTTACCTTCTCATTCGTGGATTGTCGGTAAAACAATTGCTGAAACAAATCTGAGACATCGTACCGGAACAACAATTATGACCATCCATAGAGGGGGAAAGGAAATATATTCCCCTCCTGCAGATATGAAATTAAAGGCGCAAGATGTTTTAATTATTGTGGGAACAACTTCTTCCCGTGAGCAGTTTAAAGATTTAATTAATGAAAAAAGTCTGGATTGTTTTTGATTTTTTCTTGATAAAGCGAAGGAGTTAGTGAGGATGAATTTTATTGACTTGCTAATCATAATTTTCCTTTTGTTGGGTTTATGGAAGGGTTTTCGTAAAGGGCTTTTAAATAGTTTGGTTGGTTTGTGTAGTGCTTTGGTAGGTTTGTTTGTAGCCTGGCAAACTCATTCTTATGTAGCCGGTTGGCTGGACAGCAAATTTCAGTTCACGACTAAACTTGCCCGGTATTTTGAACAGCGTTTAGTTTTTTCTGAAACGGTAAGTCAGTTAAATGTAGGTGCATTATCTTTGCCCAAAACTTCCGGGAATGTCTTGTCCTTATCGGAACGTTTGCAATTGCAACTTTGGGAATTTGCGCAGAAGTTGGGTGAGCAAACCGGGCAAATAGCGGATTTTTGTTTAGGCGATATCCTTTACTTGTTTTTAGCGAAGCTTGTTTTAAAAATAGTAGTGATTATCTTAATTTGGTTTTTAGTCGATAAAGGACTTTTGTCAGTTGCTCAGTTAATAACCAAGCTTACGGAAAACACCTTTTTAGGCTCTTTAAACAAGGTGGGAGGGGTGTGTATAGGACTTTTGATCAGAGGATTGGCTTTAACAGTTATTATTGGCTTAAGTAGTCCTTTCTTAAATCTTGCTCAATATACAGAACCATCATTTTTAAGTTCTGTACTAAAAACTACTAGTGAGGCTTTTTTGGTTTCTTGGTTTCGCTCAGCCTTCTCTTTCTTAACAGGAAAATTATTTTTATTTTGGCTATGACGGGAGGTTTAGATTGATGGTTTGGCTTTTTAGTAGAAAGAAAATTCCTGAATTGTCAGTTTTGGAACAAGAGCTTTTGACCGGTTCGGTGAAGTTGCCGCAAAGTTTAAAAAGAAAATTAAAGCTCTTAGATTTTGAGCAGGGTTGGGACTTGACTAAAAGAACAATACCCCAATTAGATAAAATCAAAACTCGTAGTTTGGTGCGCCTACTTTTTGCGGACGAAACAGCTGAAATTTTGGTCCGGCTGAAAAATAGGCAAGATGTTAAACACGCTATTTTATGTTTGCAATATTTGCCTTCGCGGGAAGCCGTAGGAGCTCTAGTGAATTTATTGTCTCATCAAGACAAGACGATGCAATTGCTTGCTGCCGGTGCTTTAAAAAATCATACCCCACGACTTGTTGTTCCTTGTCTGATTGATAACCTTTTAAAGAGTGAAGTTCCACCGGCACGGGCCGGTGAAGTCTTATTGGCTATGGGCTATTTAGCCCAAGATGCTCTTTTGGAAGCTTATGGGTGGGCTGAACCACAGATTAAGGCTCAAATATTGGAGCTATTAACGCTTAGTCGTAACCCTAAGTGTGAACCGTTTTTGGGGCCGGCCTTACAAAGTGGGGAGCCCTTTTTAAGAAAGGCAGCTCTGCAGGCTGTATCTGTTTTTTTGTTTCGCGATTTATGGTCAGAGGTAGCTTTATGTTTAGCTGATCCATGCTGGCCAATTAAAGTAAAAAGTTTAGAGGTTTTAACTAAGTTTAGAGCAGTTGAGGCTTTAGAAATGGTGCGACCTCTTTTGGCAGATGAAGACCCTTGGGTTCGTAAGGCCGCGGCAACTTATTTTGAAGTTTTGGAAGTGGAGTAGGTGATTAATGATGGCTCAGTTTTTTGTCGGGGATATTGTGAAAATGAAAAAAAAACATCCCTGTGGAAATGATGAGTGGGAAGTAATGCGTACAGGCATGGACTTTCGGATTAAATGTATACAGTGTCAACGACAAGTTTGGTTAAGCAGACCAGCTTTTGAAAAAGCAGTGCGTAAAGTCATCAAACGGGCTTCTTGCTAGCTATTTTTTTATATGCTATAATTATAAATTGCGTCGGGGAAAATTCCCCGCTCCATCTTTCCAAATGATGGGGCCGTTTAGTCCGAGGGGAGGAGGTGAAGGCGTTGTTGCGTAACTATGAAATGGTTTATATTGTTAAGCCTGATTTAGAAGAAGAACAAGTTAATGAAGTAGTCGAAAAATTTTCCGCGTTGATTAGTAAAGACGGCGGAGAAGTAGTTGCTGTAGATAATTGGGGGAAAAGAAGATTGGCTTACGAAATTAAAGACTTTCGTGAGGGCAATTATTTTCTCGTTAATTTTAAGGGTTTGCCGACTACAGCTCGTGAGTTAGACCGTGTTTTAAAGATTTCCGATGAAATTTTGCGGTTTATGATTATTCGTCAGGAAAATTAATTGATGAGATTGTTTTAACGAGGATGGTGATTAAGGTGTTGAATCGTGCTATTTTAATTGGCAGATTGACTAAAGACCCTGAGTTGCGTTATACACCTAATGGTGTTGCCGTAGCCTCTTTCACTTTAGCTGTTAATCGTCCTTGGCTTAATCAGCAGGGGGAAAGAGAAGCTGATTTTTTACCGATTGTGGTTTGGCGCAAGCAGGCCGAAAGTTGTGCTAATTATATTGGTAAGGGTAGTTTAGTTGCTGTCGAAGGTCGAATTCAGGTGAGAACTTATGACACTAAAGATGGTCAACGTCGTTGGGTTACAGAAGTAGTAGCAGATTCCGTACGCTTTTTGGAGCGACGTGAAAGTAGTAATACACAGGGTATCGATTCTGTAGGTAGTGAAGTGGAAATTACGGAAGATATTCCCTTTTGAGGTTAAAAGATGAAGGAGGGAAATGAAAATGAGACGTGAGCGTAATCGTCGACCGCGTAAAAAAGTATGTGCTTTTTGTGCGGAAAAGGTACAAAAAATTGATTATAAAGAAGTTGCTCGTCTGCGTAAATATGTTACTGAACGAGGCAAAATTTTACCGCGCCGGATTTCCGGGAATTGTGCTAAACATCAGCGCCAGATGACTGTAGCTATTAAGCGAGCTAGAAATATTGCCTTGCTTCCGTATACAGCAGAATAAAAACAATTAATTAGGGAGCAAGATATGCTCCCTTTAGTTTTCGCAGGTATATCTTAAAAATACCAGTTTGTGAGGGCAGGACTTTGCTCCGGTAAACGAGAATATGAACACGAATAGTGTGGAAACTGGTTTAGGAGGGACTAAATGATGGCAGAGCCACAATTAGATATTGTGCGTAAGATTGAAATTCTCGATCGTTTAAAAGCAGACTTAGCTAGTTTTCAGGCCGAATTGTATCAAGCTTTACTGAAAAGTGATTCTGATGATTTCTTAGCAGCCGGGGCCAAGATAATTATTACTTGTTTTCTTTTAACGAAGCGCTTAGGTTTAAATTTTGGTCATTTAGAAAAACAGATTTATCAGGATACAGAATTGTTTTTAGAGGAAGAAAATAAAGTGGAAGAGTGGTATGGCGATATTTCAGCGTTAAAAGATTATTGGAACCTAAAGAGGTGAGGAGAAGGAGTGAGCAATTCATTACGAACTCAAGCTTTGGCCGAAGGGGCTTTGCTGGCTGCACTTACGGCTATATTGGGTTTGGCCGGCATATACTTGCCTTTTATTAGGCTCTTTACGGATATGCTGTGGACAATTCCCATTGTCGTTGTGACAGTACGGCATGGGCTGAAGACAGGTGCGGTTTCTTTAGGAGTGGCCGGAATTTTGATTTTAGTGCTGGCTCATCCTCTTTCTGCTTTTTTTCTGCTTTTGCAGTTTGGCGGATTGGCACTTTTTTACGGGGTGGCTTTTAAAAAGGGTTATAAGCCGGCTAGCGCCTTATTAGCAGGTACAGGAGTGGCTGTACTCTCTTTGTTTTTGGTGGTTATCTTGATGATTAATCTTTTTGGCCTCGATGTAGTAAACATTGCCAAACAAATGGAAACCAGTATTGAACCAACTCTGGAGTTATATAATAAACTAGGCTTTTTTAAACATAGTACCCAAACCGGTATAACGGAAGAGGTAGTTCGGCAGATGTTGGAAGCTTTTACACAGACATTTGTCTTGCTCATCCCAGCTCTCTTTGTTTTATGGGCGTTAGCGACAGCTTTTTTGAATTATGTTCTGGCTCAAATGGTTTTGACTAGGTTAAAAATAAGGATAGTTGTTTTACCGCCTTTTCGTGAATGGCAACTTCCTTGGTGGGTCGTTTGGGGGTTTATTATCGGATTTGCCACTTATTTAGTGGGTGATTATTTCAGGCTGGAAAAATTTTTACATATAGGTATGAATATCATGTTGATTTATGCGCCCATTTTATTTATTTTAGGGTTGGCGGTAGCTGTTTTTTATATAGGGAAATACATTAAGAGCACAGCTTCCCGTTTATTTGTAATTCTTATTGCTTTGCTTTTTTTCCGGTTCATTTTTTTAGCTTTAATGGTTGTTGGGCTTTTAGACCTTTTACTCAATTATCGTCATCTACCTATTAAAAAGTAAGAAGGTGGTGTTCTTCTTTGCCGCTAAGTTGGATCGGGCCGCTTTTCTTGATAGGTTTTGTTTTCTTTGTTCTTTATTTTCTCGTTTCTCAAGTTTGGCTGACTAAAGAGAAAGAAAACACATCTCCGGTATCGCCACAACATGTAAATACGCAACACGTAAATACAGAAAACAGGTTTTACATAAAAGAGGATCAGCAGGTGCCTGTAATTGCTTTAGCTCAAATAGATAATTGGTTTGAGGTTCTGAAATTTATGCCGGAGGATGCGCAAGCTCAACTTTTAAGAGCTTTGGAAGGCACTTTGCGAGAGTGGGTAGAAGGTTTGGGTGGCTATTTAAGTCGTCTGGCTGAAGGGCGCTATTTGCTTGTTTTTATGTCCCGGGGCTTAAAACAGGCGGAGCAAGAACAGTTTAAAATTTTAGATTCGATTCGTGCTTTGGGAAAGGGGAATAAAACTCCTTTAACACTTAGTTTAGGGGTCGGTAAAGGAGAGATTAGTCTTAGTCGTTTAGGCGACTTGGCTCAGGTTGCTTTAGATTTAGCCCAAGAGCGCGGTGGGGATCAAGCCGTTGTTAAACTGCCGGGAAAAGTGCATTTTTATGGCGGGAAATCTTTAACAAGGGAAAAAAGAACAAAAGTCAAAGCTCGTCTCACAGCCAGAGCATTTAAGGAAATGATTTTGCAGGCTTCACAAGTAGTAATTATGGGACATGAAATGGCTGACTATGATAGTTTGGGGGCAGCCTTAGGTGTGTTTAAAGCGGTGCGTGATTTAGGCAAAAACGCTTGGATTATTAGGGATGCTTATAATCCGGCTTTAGATAAATTAATGGCTTTATTTCCTGATGAGGTTAAGGGCTATTTGTTTAAATCAGGTGAAGTTTTACATAAAATACCGGAAGGCGCTTTATTGGTAGTGGTGGACACTCATAAACCTTCTCTTTTACCGGAGCCGAATCTTTTGACAGAGGTAGCTGAAATTGTGCTGATTGACCATCATCGGCGTGGTGAAGAATTTATTGAGAAGGCGACCTTAGTTTATGTGGAGTCTTATGCTTCTTCTACTTGTGAATTAGTGACAGAGCTTTTGCAGTACATGGGAGAAGAGGTAAAAATAGGTCCGGAGGAAGCCACGGCTCTTTTGGCCGGAATTATAGTTGATACTAAGAATTTTGTTTATCAAACAGGTGTAAGAACTTTTGCCGCCGCTGCTTATTTGAGAAGTAAAGGGGCGGATCCCACGGGTGTTCAAAAACTGTTACAAGATGACTTGCAGACGGTGATTCAGAAAGCAGAGGTTATTAGTAGAACGAGGCTTCTTTATGGAGAAGTGGCTGTCAGTGTAGGTAGTATCCCTGCTGCAGATGCTCAGCTTTTGGCAGCTAAAGCGGCAGATAGTATGTTAAATATTGCCGGAGTTAATGCTGCTTTTGTGCTGTGCCCTTTTGAGGTGGGAGTCGCTATCAGTGCTCGTTCCAATGGTAAGATTAATGTACAAACAATTATGGAGAAGTTGGCCGGTGGCGGGCATTTAACCATTGCCGCCACACAATTACCCGGTACTTTAGAAGAAGCGGAAGAACAGCTTCTTAATGTACTGGAAGAAGTTTTCCAAAAAAATGAGGAGGTAAGCACATGAAAGTAATTTTAAAAAAAGATGTTAAAGGAACCGGTCAAAAGAATGAAGTTGTTAATGTGGCTGAAGGGTATGCTCGTAATTATTTACTCCCTAAGGGGCTGGCTGTAGAAGCTACACCGGGTAATTTACAAGACTTAGAACGCAAAAAGAAGAGTCAAGTTAAAAAGCAAGCCCAAGACTTGCAACAAGCTCAGGAATTGGGAGCACAGTTAGAAAAAGTGGCTTTAACTATTCCTGTAAAAACAGGTGAAGGGGGACGTCTTTTCGGTTCCATTAGTAATCGGGATATCGGGGAGGCTTTAGAAAAAGAAAAAGGCTTAAAGGTCGATAAGCGAAAAATTGCCGTAGAAGGAACAATTAAAGAATTAGGGACTTACCCTATAGCGATAAAATTGCATCCTGAGGTTACTGTTACTATTGAAGTACAAGTTGTGGAAGCAGAAGAAGAAAGGGGTTAAAGGCAGCTTATGGAAGAAATGCTGGGTACCTATTACCAAAATAAGGAAAAGTTTATAGCTCAACAGGTCAAGCGGACAAGTTTAGCAAAACGTGGGTTACCCCAACGTAAAACTGTAGAACAGCAAATAGTGGAATATCAAATTGATGCTCTTTTGCACTTAATGTCTGACTTATTAGGTTCTGATAAAATGATTCTGAAGGCGACCAAAATGGGTACCGTAAAATTACTTCGTTCTAAGCGAGTTGAGGAGAGAGCTTGGGTCTTAAAAAGCTTAGTTTATGAAAACCCGACAATAGTTTTAACCGAAGCAGAAAAAGCGAATCTTTCTTTATTAATTGAGGACGTGGAAGAAAAAATTACGGAGCTTATTGCCAAGAAGTCTTTAGAAAAAGAATTAGAACTACAGGTTATGGAAAAAATGCAGGAACGTCATGAAGAGTACATAAATGAAGTACGTTTACAGATTATTAAAGAGAAGGCTCCTAATCCGGAAAACGCGCAAACTTTGAAAAGACTGGCAATTCTGGAAAAAAAGAATTTTACTGGTTTAACTCGTTCCGTCTGGGAGGTTTTACGACCCCAAAGTTTGACGGAAATTGTAGGACAAGATAGGGCGATTAAATCTTTATTGACGAAAATGGCTAGCCCTTATCCGCAGCACATTTTACTGTATGGTCCTCCTGGGGTGGGCAAAACTTCTGCTGCTCGTTTAGTTTTGGATTTAATTAAAAATTTAGCACAGTCTCCTTTTCAACCTGCGGCTCCTTTTGTGGAGGTTGATGGTACTACTTTGCGTTGGGATCCTCGGGAAATCACTAATCCTCTTTTGGGCTCTGTGCATGACCCGATTTATCAAGGTGCTCGCAAAGACTTGGCTGATACAGGCATACCGGAACCTAAATTAGGGTTAGTTACTGATGCACATGGTGGTGTTTTGTTTATTGATGAAATTGGTGAAATGGATCCGATTTTACAAAATAAATTACTTAAAGTTTTAGAAGATAAAAGAGTATATTTTGATTCTGCTTATTATGATGAACACGACCCGAATGTGCCTCAATATATTAAGAAGATTTTTGCGGAAGGGGCTCCTGCCGATTTTGTGTTAATTGGGGCTACGACGCGTGAGGCCTCGAAAATTAGTCCGGCCATTCGTTCACGTTGTGCCGAAGTATTTTTTGAACCTCTCACTCCTCAAGAAATAGAAAAAATTATTGGGCAGGCTGCGGCTAAGTTACAAGTAAAGCTGGAAAAAGAAGTCCCGGCTTTGATCAGTGAATATACGATTGAGGCGCGTAAAGCGAATAATCTTTTGACTGATGCCTATGGTTTAGCTCTTTATCGTCAGAATAATAAAACACCAGTAATCACAGTGGCCGATATTTATGAAGTTATTCAAGTTTCTCGACTTTCCCCTTATGTAACGGTTAAAGGGTCATCTCAAGTAGAAGTAGGCCGCGTTTTGGGCTTGGGGGTATCCGGATTTTTAGGTTCTGTTTTAGAAATTGAAGCCGTTGCTTTTCCGGCTCGTAAAAAAGGTGAAGGGCAAATTCGCTTTAATGATACGGCAGGCTCAATGGCTAAAGATTCTGTTTTTAATGCTTCTTCAGTTTTGCGCAAATTAACGGGAGAAGATTTACTTAATTATGACTTACATGTTAATGTAGTGGGAGGGGGAAAAATAGATGGTCCTTCAGCGGGCTTAGCCATTTGTTTAGTGATTTATAGTGCGATTATGGGCGTGCCTTTACGGCAGGATGTGGCTGTAACCGGTGAATTGTCTATTCAGGGACGAGTTAAGGCGGTGGGGGGAGTTTTTGAAAAAATATATGGGGCTCACCAAGCCGGAATAACTAAAATTTTGATTCCCCAAGAAAATAAAGCCGATATCCCTAATGAATTAGGTAAGTTAGAGGTTGTTTTCGTGAAGACAATTGAAGAAGCTTTAGCTCAAATTATTTGCAAAGAGTGAGGGCGGTTAAAATGCTGTTAGAAAAATTACCTCCTTATAATGCGGAGGCCGAACAAGCAGTTTTAGGCTCCATGATGTTGGATAAAGAAGCTGTCTATATTGCTTTGGAGATTTTGCAGGCCGAAGACTTTTATAAGGATGCTAATCAAATTATGTTTACGACGATGGTTAATTTGGAAGCACAGGGCGAACCTATAGATATGATTACCTTGACGGAAGAATTACATCGCCAGAATAACATGGAAAAAATCGGTGGGGTTGGTTATATTGCGGAAGTAGCCAATCTTGTTCCTACCGCGGCTAATGTCCGTCATTATGCTGAGATTGTTGTGGAAAAAGCGATTTTGCGTAAAATGATTCGTGTTTCTACCAATATTGTTAATCGTTGTTATGAAGAATGCGAAGATACGCATGACCTTTTGGATCAAGCGGAAAAAATGATTTTAGAAATAGCTGAAGATCGAAGTTTTTCAGGACTTATTCCTTTGAAACAAGTTTTGGGAGCTACCTTAGAAAAGATTGAGGCTTTAGCCGGTAATAAAAATAATCTTACCGGTGTACCCTCTTTTTTCATAGACTTGGACAATATGACTTCCGGCTGGCAGCCTTCGGATTTAATTATTCTAGCTGCTCGTCCGGCGATGGGGAAAACCTCTTTTGGTTTAAATATTGCTCAAAATGCAGCACTTAAAGGGAAAGTCCCGGTTGCTATTTTTAGTTTAGAAATGTCTAAAGAACAATTAGTACAGAGGCTGATGAGTTCTGAAGCCATGATTGACCAACATAAATTGCGGACAGGGCGTCTTTTAGATGAGGAATGGATTCGTTTGACACGAGCAGCCCAGCCTCTTTCGACAGCCGAAATTTATATTGATGACACCCCGGCCATTTCTGTTTTGGAGTTACGAGCTAAAGCCAGGCGTCTCAAGGCCGAAAAAGGCTTAGGTTTAATTGTTGTTGATTATCTGCAGTTGATGCAAGTAGGGCGGCGACAAGAAAATCGCCAACAAGAAATTTCGGAAATATCGCGTTCTTTAAAAGCTTTAGCCAGAGAGCTAAATGTGCCGGTGATTGCGCTTTCCCAACTTTCGCGGGCTGTAGAACAAACCCAAGATAAAAGGCCTGCCCTTAGTCATTTGCGCGAATCAGGAGCTTTAGAGCAAGATGCTGATTTAGTAATGTTTATTTTCCGTGATGACTACTATAATTTAGAAAGTGAAAAACCGGGGATTGCAGAAATTATTATTGCAAAGCACAGAAATGGTCCTACCGGTTCAGTGGAATTAGGTTTTATTAAAGAATTTACTAAGTTTGTGAATATTGATAAACAGCATAGCCTTAATTAAGAGGGGAAGAGAACAGGAAGATGAAAAAAAATTATGATGTAATCATTGTGGGAGCTGGCCCAGCAGGAATTTTTGCTGCTTTGGAACTGGCAAAAACTAAGCCTAGCTTAGCTGTTTTATTGGTGGACAAGGGGAGGCTTTTGGTCGAACGTCATTGCCCTATTGCGCGTGTTGGTCATTGTGTTCGCTGTCAACCGTGTTCCATTATTAGTGGTTGGGCAGGGGCAGGTGCTTTTAGTGATGGCAAATTATCACTTTCCCCTGATGTGGGAGGGCGTTTAACTGATTATATGTCGGCAGAAAAAGCACAAGAATATATTGCTTATGCGGACCAAATTTATTTACGTTTTGGAGCGAAAAAGGAAGTCTATGGGCTTAATTCGAAAAAAGTTGATGACTTAATGTATGAGGCCTCTCGCTATAATATTAAACTTGTTCCTTGTCCGGTGAGGCATTTGGGGACAGACTTGAGTTTAGAAGTATTACGGGGGATGTATGACTATCTGATGCGCGAAACGAAGACAGAGTTTTTGCCGTTAACGACTGTGGAAGAAATTTTAGTTACGGAAGATAATACTGTCAAAGGCGTACTTTTAACTACACAAGTAGGAGAAAAAAAGGAAGTTACGGCTCCCTATGTTATTGTCGCTCCCGGCCGTGGTGGGGCACTGTGGTTATCAGAACAAGCTAATAAACTTTTTCTAAAGACGGAAAACAATGAAATTGATATTGGTGTAAGGGTAGAAGTACCTAATTCGATTATGGATCATTTAACTAAAGAGCTGTATGAAGCCAAACTTGTTTATTATGCTGATACTTTTGAAAATAAGGTGCGTTCTTTTTGCATGAATCCCGGTGGTGTTGTTTCCGAAGAAAATTACGATGGGGGGATTGCCGTAGTTAATGGACATAGTTATGCGGATCCTGGATTGAGAACTTTTAATACAAATTTTGCTTTGCTTGTTTCGACTCATTTTACAGAACCCTTTAATCAACCGATTGAATATGGTAAATATATTGCTAAATGTGCTAATATGCTTACAGGTGGTGGCATCATTATTCAGCGATTAGGTGATTTAGTGAAGGGGCGAAGGACAGATGAAAGTCGCTTAAAAAAATCAACGACAGTACCTACTTTAAAAAGTGCGGTGCCGGGTGATTTAAGTTTCGTTTTACCACAACGTTATTTAACTTCTTTGGTGGAAACTTTGCGGGCGTTTGACCATATTGCCCCCGGTCTTTATAGCCGTAATACTTTGCTTTACGGCGTCGAAGTTAAATTTTATTCCTCAAAAATGAAGGTTGAGAAAAATTTTGAAACAGAGATTCAAGGACTTTATACGATTGGGGACGGGGCCGGTATTACTAGAGGGCTAATGCAAGCTTCTGTGACCGGAATCGTTGTGGCGCAAGATATTCACCAAAAAATGTAGTTGACACGAAGTTGTTTTTCGTGATAATATATATACCTGTGAGGAAAACATAGGAGCCATTAGCTCAGCCTGGTAGAGCACCTGACTTTTAATCAGGGTGTCCCGCGTTCAAGTCGCGGATGGCTCACCAAACAAAAACTTATCCGAACATGTACGCTTTATATTTGTAAGCAGAATAGGTAAAATAGAATGTGAATTCCTAATTAATTTGAGGCTCTAATTTCGTTTTAGAGCCTCAAATTAAATTCGGTATGTGTTTGCCTAAAACAAAATAAAACCCTTCACAGCCTGTTGCAACTTCTGTAAGGGATAATTAAATGCAAAGGGTTAGATTATCTTAGGTTATGGACAAGGTCGCGGTCGCGTATATCACCCCTTTCATTTATAGTATATCCTAAGTATATACAAGAAGTCAATTAGATATACGCGACCGCGACCTTGTCCATAACCTAAGATAATCTAACCCTTTGC
>DUTO01000047.1 GCA_012842035.1 Clostridia bacterium
GAAACCACATCTTCTACTTTATTAGTACGTTCTTCTTTTAATTGAGAAATATGCACAAGTCCTTCTTTCCCAGGTAATATTTCCACAAAAGCACCAAAGTTCATAATCCGTACTACTTTACCTTTGTACAGTTCGCCAACTTCAACCTCTTTGGTTAACTCCTCAATCATTTGTAAAGCTTTTTCTCCGGCTGTTGTATTGATCGCGGCAATAAAAACACGTCCGTCATCTTCAATATCAATCTTAGCCCCGGTTTCATCAACTATTTTTTTAATTATTTTACCACCAGGTCCAATAACATCACCAATTTTTTCCGGGTCAATAGAAGTACTAATAATCCTAGGAGCATATGGAGACATTTCCGAACGTGGCTGGGGAATAGTCGCTAAAATTTTCTCTAAAATAAACAATCTACCCCGACGAGCTTGTTCTAAAGCATCTCTTAAAACATCCCTCTGAAGCCCTGCAATCTTAATATCCATTTGGATCGCTGTAATTCCCTTTACAGTTCCCGCAACCTTAAAGTCCATATCCCCATTGGCATCTTCTAAACCTTGAATATCACTGAGGATAGAATAGTTTTCGCCTTCTTTAATTAAACCCATGGCAATACCGGCTACGGGGGCTTTAATAGGAACTCCCGCATCCATAAGGGCAAGAGTACTTCCACAAACACTAGCCATCGATGTAGAACCATTTGATTCTAAAACTTCGGAAACAAGGCGAATCGTATAAGGGAATTCCTCTTCCGAAGGAATCATTGGTTCCAGAGCCCTTTCTGCTAAAGCTCCATGCCCAATTTCTCTTCTACCCGGTCCACGCATCGGCCGTGTTTCACCTACACTATAAGAGGGGAAATTATAATGATGCAGATAACGTTTTGATTCTTCCACTCCTAAACCATCTAAAATCTGTTCATCACCGATCGCTCCTAAAGTAGCAACCGTCATCACTTGAGTTTGCCCTCTGGTAAATAAACCACTCCCGTGAGTTCGTGGTAAAATACCAACCTCACAAGTAATTGTCCGTATTTCATCTAGAGCTCGACCATCAGGTCTAATTTTATCTACGGTAATAAGCTTGCGCAGATAGCTTTTGCTAATTATTTCTAAAACAACATTAACATCTTTCAGGTTATCCGGATAAATTTCGGCAAAATGTTCTAAAGTATCCTGCTTGACTTTATTTACGTTTTTTTCTCGTTCCAATTTATCCTTATTGACTAAAGCTTTTTGTAAAGGTTCTGTCGCAAATTCTTTTACCGCCTGTTCAAGTTCAGAATCAAGCCCAGGAACCTCAAACGCTTGTTTTTCTTTAGCTAAACCCAATTGCAAAGCTTCTTCCCGAAAATCTTCAATAAATTGCACTATTTCTTTAATTTTTGTATGACCAAAGATAATTGCTTCCAAACAAAGCTCTTCAGATATTTCATTACAGCCTGCCTCAACCATCATGACTGCATCTTTAGTCCCTGCTACTACTAAGTGAAGGTCGCTTTTTTCAGCTTCTTCTACTGTCGGATTAATAATTAATTCACCGGCAATACAACCTACCACCACAGCACCTATGGGACCCTGAAAAGGTATATCTGAAAGATGTAGTGCTGCCGAAGCACCATTAATAGCCGTTATATCGGGCACATTATCCTGGTCTACCGACATTACCGTAGCTACAACCTGTATATCATTATGATAACCTTGCGGAAAAAGAGGGCGAATCGGTCGATCAATCAATCTACTGGAAAGAATAGCCTTCTCACTAGGACGACCTTCTCTTTTAATAAATCCACCCGGAATTTTTCCTACGGAATAAAGTCGTTCTTCATAATCTACTGTTAAGGGGAAAAAATCAATCCCCTCTCTAGGTTCAGCTGAAGAAGTAGCTGTAGTTAACAAGCAAGTGTCACCATAACTAATAAATACTGCTCCACCGGCTTGTTTGCCAACTTTACCTGTTTCTATAACTAATTTTCTGCCAGCTAGATCAAGTTGTTTTTTGAGAATTGGATATGGATAGTCCATTAAATATTTAAACCTCCCTATATTTATTTCATTAATTATTTGTTA
>DUTO01000048.1 GCA_012842035.1 Clostridia bacterium
GATGTTCCACCGGAAATTACTGATGGAAGAACGCTGCTTCCTCTCCGATTTTTCAGTGAAAATCTAGGCTGTACCGTGGACTGGCTTGCCGAACAACGCATGATCAAAATAAACTCACCCCCGCAGAAAATGCTTGTAAGTGCATTTTATGCCCTAGGTAGTGGTCAAACAAGCAGCTGGAAAAATCTTTTTAATAAAGATTTTCCGGAAACGGAACAAGGCAATACGAACCTAGTAAGAAAAATTGCCTTAGGCTGGTACTCCCTAGACCAAAACGGGAATCTTTTAACCAAAAGTACCACCGGCTGGCAACGACCGGCAGGATGGGAAAAAGTACTGGAGGCTGCCAATAAATATCAAATTAAAACAGAAATGGTAGTACATATGACTGATAAAGAATCAGCCCTAAGTAACCTCATCGCTGACCCCATAGCCATAAACCAGGCCATCGCCAACATAAGCAAGGAAGCACCTTTATATGATGGAGTCAATTTAGACTTAGAGGGCTTAGGCTGGCGGGAAAGCGGAGAAATGCTAGAGAATACTCGTACCAATTTCACCCACTTTGTCCAGTTGCTTTATGTAAAACTAACCGCACAAGGTTTAACCTTGACCCTGACCCTTCATGCCCCGAACAGTGCTTATCCGGGCTATGATTACGAGAATCTAGGAAACAACTGTGATGAAATAATTATCATGGCTTATGATTATGGATCTAAACCGGAACCACCAGAACTGGTCTCCGCAGCCGTAGAAAAAGCCTTAAATTTAGTACCTGCGAAAAAGTTAATTTTAGGTATTTCGATACCTAGTGAAAACACGGCAAGCCTCCCCACAAAAATAGGAATTGCCAAACGCTATCAATTAAAAGGTATTGCCTTGTGGCGTTTAGGCTTAGTTACCCAAGAAATGTGGCAAGTATTACATGAAAATATTCTTCCGCTTACAGTCAATTGAACCTTTTACTACGAATCTTCTAAAAGATTTTTGCTTTTTAAACATCAGTAAGCTAAACTATATACAGGCAAATTTTAACCAAAGTTATGTTTAACTTAACCTCTTTAAGTAAATAAATAAAATAATACCTGAAATATAGGGAGGTTCCACCTCAATGGCTCATACTGATAGCCATCATCAACAACTATTCACCCTAGAGGAAGCCTTAAAGATGAAACGGCAAGAGATGCGGGAAAACTACCGTCGCTATATTAATCCCAGCCTAGTTGATGTTTTAGGGCTAATGGACTTTGACAAGCTTTTTACTAAAGCCGAAGGAATACATGTCTGGGATAATGAGGGTCAGCAATATCTTGATTTTTTAGGAGGATATGGGGCCTTAAATCTGGGACATAATCCTCCGGAAGTTCTTACAGCCATAGAAAAAGTCAAAAAACGCCCTAATATCCTGCAAGCCTCGCTTAATCCTTTAGCAGCGGCCCTAGCCGCTAATCTGACCCAAGTTACTCCCGGAGGCGAATTAAGCAGAGTTTTTTTCTGTAATAGTGGCACAGAAGCAGTGGAAGGTGCTTTAAAGCTAGCCCGTGCCGCCCAACCGGAGAAGAAA
>DUTO01000049.1 GCA_012842035.1 Clostridia bacterium
AGAATCATTAAAAAGAAAATTCGCTTGCTTGGCTTTTAGGTTTAGCCGAAACATTTCCTCCTAATTTACAATTGCCGGTTTATGTTTTGACAATTCTCACAGAAGTACTTACCGGTATAGCCTTGGCTCTTGTAATTCAGTTCTTTTTTGCCGGAGTACAATTAGCAGGACAGTTGATTGATACACAGATGGGGTTTGGGATTATGAATGTTGTTGATCCTTTAATTGGTACTCAAGCTCCTATTTTGGGTAATTTTAAATTCATTTTAGCTATTTTAGTCTTTTTACAAATTGACGGTCACCATTATTTTATTAAAGCTCTTTTTGACAGTTATGAAACTATACCTATTGGACAGTGTGTTTTTTTAAGTCCCCATTTTATAGAAAGTTATCTTCATTATTTCGGAGAGATTTTTATTGTTGGTTGTAAGCTTAGTATGCCGATAGTTGGCACATTATTAGTAACTGATTTTGTGATGGGGATTATGGCTAGAACTGTTCCCCAGATGAACATTTTTATGGTGGGTATGCCCATTAAGATTTTAATCGGTTTTTTGGTGCTTTTAGTAATAATACCTATTTATATTTATTTATTAAATGTTTCTTTGGAAAATGTGTTTAAACAAATTTATAATTTATTAAGGTGATAGAAATTAACCTAAAACAAGATTTTAAAATTAATTTGCAGTTTTTTGCTGGAGAGAAAACTGAAAAAGCGACCCCACGTCGTAAACGGGAAGCACGTCGAAAAGGACAGGTAGTTAAAAGTAATGAGGTCATTACAGTTCTACTTTTAACTTTTATTTTATTAGTTTTAAAACTTTGGCTGCCCTATATTTTAAGGGGTTTTGGGAGTTTTTTTGCTCATGTTTTAACTTATACAAAAATAGAGTTGACGATGTATACGGCCATGGTTTTACTTTTAGAGATGGTTGTAATTACAGCTAAAATGGTTGGCCCTATTTTGTTTGTCGCTATGGTAGCGGGTTATACGGCTAATGTACTCCAGATAGGTTTTCTCGTTACAGCCGAACCGTTAAAAATGGACTTTAGTCGTTTAAACCCTGTGAAAGGCTTTCAAAGAATTTTTTCGAAGAGAGCCTTGGCAGAATTGATTAAAACAATTTTAAAAACATGTTTAGTTGGTTTTGTCGCTTTCTATTTTCTTTTTAAACAATTACCACGTTTGTCTTTACTGATGGACTTTCCGATTGACATTTCTTTATATACGATTGGCGATATTACTTTTACAACTGGTTGGCGTATTTTAGCTGTGCTTGTGTTTATTGCTATAGCTGATTATATTTATCAAGTTTATGAATATGAAAAGTCTTTAAAAATGAGTAAACAGGAAATTAAAGATGAGTTTAAAACAGAAGAAGGTGACCCTTATTTAAAAGCTGAGTTGAAAGCAAGACAGCGTCAACTGGTTTCACGACGTATGATGCAGGAAGTCCCTGAAGCCACGGTTGTGATCACTAACCCGACTCATTTGGCTATAGCGCTTAAATATACTGAAGAGCTGGAAGTGCCAATTGTTGTGGCTAAAGGCAAGAAATTTATTGCTCAGAAAATAAAAGAAGTGGCACTAGAGCATGAGATAGTAATTGTAGAAGATAAAAAACTTGCTCGTCTTCTCTATCGTGAAGTGGAAATTGGCATGCCTATTCCTGTTGAATTATATAAAGCGATTGCAGAAGTATTAGCTTATGTTTACAAACTTAAAGGAAGTTTCTAGGAGCGATGACTATGCCGGCACCATTTTTACAACGCAATTTAATGCGACATACTGATATCATTGTAGCTTTAGGAATAGTCGGTATTGTGGTAATGATGATTGTTCCTCTACATCCTTCTCTACTTGATATCTTGCTTGTTTTTAATATTACTTGTTCTTTAATTATTCTTCTGGTTACGATGTATAATAAAGAGCCTTTAGATTTCTCTGTTTTTCCTTCTTTACTTTTAGTGATGACTCTTTATCGCTTAGCTTTAAATATTTCTTCTACGCGTTTAATTCTTTTACATGCTTATGCCGGTGAAGTTATTAATCAATTTGGGGAGTTTGTCGTTGGTGGTAATGCTTTTGTCGGGTTCATTATTTTCTTGATTTTGGTTATTATTCAGTTTATCGTGATTACTAAAGGTGCTGAACGTGTGGCTGAAGTAGCGGCTCGTTTTACTCTTGATGCTATGCCCGGAAAACAGATGAGTATAGATGCGGACCTTAACGCGGGCTTGATTACTGAAGATGAAGCCAGGGAAAGAAGAAGCAAGATTCAACGGGAAGCTGATTTTTATGGCGCCATGGATGGAGCTACTAAATTTGTTAAAGGTGATGCTATAGCCAGTATAGTCATTACTCTGATTAATATTTTAGGTGGGATGGCCGTAGGTCTTTTACAACAAAAAATGGGCAGTATCGGTGAGGTTGCGCAAAGATATACTTTGCTTACGGTAGGTGATGGTTTAGTAAGTCAAATTCCGGCTTTGCTTCTTTCTACCTCAACAGGTATTATTGTTACACGGGCTGCCTCAGAAGAAAATTTAGGCATAGATATTACCGAACAGGTTTTTTCTCAACCTAAAGTATTAGCTATTGCTTCCAGTGTTTTGATATTTTTTGGTTTAGTACCGGGATTGCCTAAAGGCCCTTTCATTTCATTAGGTCTTGTCATGGGTTTTTTAGCTTATAGTTTGTATAAAACCGAAACTGCTTTAGATCGGGAAATAATACAAAGTGTTGAGCAGGAAGAGGCGGGAGAAATGAGGAAGCCGGAAAATGTGTATTCCTTACTTCAGATTGATCCCATAGAATTGGAAATGGGGTATGGTTTAATTCCACTTGTGGATACAGAGCAGGGCGGTGACCTTTTGGAGCGTGTAATTATGATCCGTAGACAATGTGCTTTAGAATTGGGCATAGTAATTCCTCCGATTCGCATTCGGGATAATATGCAATTATCTCCTAATAATTATGTTTTAAAATTACGAGGTGTACCTTTAGCGCAAGGTGAGATTATGCTTAATCAGTATTTAGCTATGGGTGGGGAAGGAGAGCTTTCGGGAATACCTACGAAAGAGCCGGCTTTTGGTCTTCCCGCGAAATGGATTGGAGCCTCTTTAAGAGAACAGGCCGAAATGTTCGGTTATACAGTTGTTGACCCTCCTTCTGTTTTAGCTACACATATTACAGAGTTTTTGAAGAACAATGCTGCTGATATTTTAAGTCGACAAGATGTAAAATCTCTTTTAGATAATTTAAAAAAAGAGTATCCGGCTGTAGTAGAGGAAGTAGTGCCTAACTTGCTTTCTTTAGCAGAAATACATAAGGTGTTAAGTAATCTTTTACAGGAAAGAGTGCCGATTAGAGATTTGGTTTCAATTATGGAAGCTTTGGGCGATTGGGCTCCGCTAACGAAAGACCCGGAATTGCTTACTGAGTATGTACGACAAAAATTAGCTAGACAGATTGCTCAACTATATAAAGATGAAGAGGGCAAGCTTTATTGTTTTACGGTCGAACCTCAAATTGAAAAGTTAATTGGTGAAAGCGCGCAAACTAATGAGCAAGGTACATATTTAGTTATTGAGCCTAGTATAGCTCAAGCGATAGTTAAAGAATTAACCGCTTTGCTGGAAAAACGAAGTTTTATGGGAAAGCAATTTGTCATTTTAGTTTCGCCTGTAATTAGGAGGTATTTTAGAAAATTAATTGAAAGGGTTTTGCCAGGAGTTCCCGTAATTTCTTATAATGAAATACCTCCTCAAATAGAAATTGAGTCAGTAGGGATGGTGAAATTAAGTGCGAGTTAGAAGGTTTGTAGCTACAAACATGCAAGAAGCCATGGAAAGAATAAAATCCGAATTAGGAAATGAGGCGGTTATTTTACATACTCGTTATTTTAAAGAGGGCGGTTTTTTAGGTTTATTTCGTAAAAAATATGTAGAGGTAACAGCTGCTGTTGATAATAATGTTTACGATGATTTAGCGACAGTTAAAGAAGAAACGTCAGCAGACCTTGCGCCCCAGAACCGGGAAATTGTTTCCGATTTAGCGGCAATGCGTAAAATGATGCAAGAAATGTCTTTTTTGTTAGGTAACTTAGGGGAACCTAAATTTCCTAAAATAGGGCAGACCCTTTATCATCGTTTAATAAAACAGGAGATCGATAATAATATAGCTCAAAAAATAGTGAAATTAACGATAGATGAATACTCGCGGACCCCATTACAAACAAAAGAGGAGTTAAATAAAATTTTCTTGGCTAATCTTTTAAAACCGATTCAAAAAATAAGATATGAACCTGCTCCGGCAAAGCAGGGGAAACCTAGAATCTTAACTTTTATTGGACCTACCGGAGTTGGTAAAACAACAACTATAGCCAAATTAGCGGCGATAAGTGCAGTAATGGAGAAGAAGAAAGTTGCCTTAATTACTGTAGATACTTATCGTATCGCGGCTGTGGAACAGCTTAAGACTATTGGTGATATTATGAATGTGCCGGTTAAAGTTGTGTTTAATCCGGAAAACTTACAGGAATGCCTGCAAGACATGCTCGATTTTGATGTGATTTATATTGATACTGCCGGTCGCAGTCATAAAAATGAAACACAAGTTAATGAGTTGAAAGAATATTTAGGAAGCGCCCATTCAGATGATATCTTTTTAGTTTTAGCGAGTACGAGTAAATATCAAGATTTTTTGGATATCTTAGAAACATATCAAGATGTAAATATTACGAGTTTAATTTTTACGAAACTTGATGAGACCTCAAATTATGGTTCTATTTATAATCTTGTTTATAAAAAAAAGCATCCTATTTCTTATTTTGCTAATGGACAAAACATTCCTGATGATATTGAAATTGCGGAACCGATTAAACTTGTGCAAATGCTGATGAAGGAGTAATTATTATGAATAACCAAGCTGATTCTTTACGGTTAATCGTGAAACAAATGAAAAATAGTTTACAAGCACAAATAAATGGAGTAAATAAAGGTACGCGCGTAATTACTATTTCTAGTGGTAAAGGTGGCGTTGGGAAAAGTAACCTTTCTTTGAATTTGGCTTTAGCTCTAACAGAATTTAAACAAAAAGTGATACTTCTTGATGCAGATATGGGGTTAGCAAATATTGATATTATTTTAGGGCTTACTCCTCTTTATAATCTTGCTCATGTAATTAGTGGGGAAAAAACAATTTCTGAGATAATTATTGAAGGTCCACAAGGTTTGAAAATTATTCCCGGTGGTTCCATGCACGAATTAGCTAATCTAAAGGATTGGGAATTAGAAGGCTTCTTGACGAAATTAAGTAAAATAGAAGGTGAAGCTGATTATTTGCTTATTGATACAGGAGCCGGACTTTCTAATACAGTATTAAGTTTTGCCTTAGCTGCCGATGAATTAATCGTGGTAACTACTTCTGAGCCTACGGCAATAACAGATGCATATGGTTTTATTAAAGCTTTATGTCAGCAAGATTATCCCGGCCAAATATATATAGTAGTTAATCGGGCAAATTCACCACAAGAGGCAGCTGTTGTTTATAATAAATTAAAAATAGCCGTTGATAAATTCCTAAATTATAAGATAAGTTTTTTAGGTTTTATCGTGGAAGACCCTAAAGTAGGACAGGCGATACAGAACCAGAAAGCTTTTATTATAGCTTATCCACAGTCAACAGCGGCAAATAATTTGTATAATATTGCGGCTAAAATTTCGGACCGGGAAGATAAGCTTCCGCAAAACAAGGGAGTAAAAACCTTTTTTAGCAAGGTTATAGAATATTTTAGGTAGGTAATGGTGATGTATGACTTAAAAAAACTTTTAAAAATTAATCAATTGATACAAATCGAGGTAATTAGTAAAACAGGAGAGTCGGTACGCTATGCGAGTCGTATAGAAAATATTATCGAAAATTTCCTTACACTTGTTGCACCGATGAAAGAACGTCAGCCACTTGTTCTTACTCCGGGGACTCCTTTCAATATTTGGTTTTGGAACAAGGAAGCAGTTTATGTTTTTCGTACTTATTTACGCGAAAATGTAGAAGCTACGGTCCCAAGAATCATCGTAACTTATCCGGAAACAATTAAACGCGTGCAAAAAAGAGAGTTTGTGCGAGTTGGTTTAGTGATGGAAGTTCTTCTCTCCTATTTTAATCCCTTAGGAGAGGAAGAGGTTTTTTATTGTAAAGCGAGGGACATTAGTGGGGGAGGGATGATGCTTGTTTTAAATACTTATGTTCCTTTGCGTAAAGGTTGTAAAATTAGTGTACAGTTTTTGTTGCAACAAACTTTACTTAATATTCCCGGAGTTATTGTGTGGAATGAATGGGAATTAGATAGTGCTGGGATAGAACGTAATCTTATAGGTGTTCAGTTTACTGATATTACTGAAAAAGATCGTAAAATAATTATAAAAACTGTTTATCAACGCCAGATTGAATTAAAAAGGAAGGGGCTACTTTAAATTGAATTTGGGGTGATGCTGAATATATTGTGCAAGGCCTTAAAAAATGTTAGGAGGTGTTGTTCTTGGATGTTTCTCGTTATCTTGATCTTTTTTTAGAAGAATCAATGGAGCATTTACAAACATTAAATTTAGGGTTATTAAGTTTGGAGAAAGACTCTAATAGACTGGACCTTTTGGATGAGATTTTTAGAGCTGCTCATACTTTAAAAGGGATGTCTGCGACGATGGGATATGATCCAGTTGCCCAATTAACCCATAAGATGGAGAGTCTTTTGGAGAAAATTAAGGAAAGAAAAATTCTTTTAAATCAGGAGATTGTGAATACACTTTTTCAGTGTGTAGATGCTTTAGAAAAAATGTTATTGATGATTAGAGAAGGAGAAACACCTGAACTTGATTTAAAGAATTTATTAAAGAAGCTTAATAATTTAGAAAAAAGTCAAGTAATTAAAGAAGTAGAACAGGAGCGCAATAAACAAAAAAGTCCCCCAAAGTTTCAACAAGAAGAATTGGAAAGTGGGTTTAATGAATATGAAATAAATGTTATTCATGAAGCCTTATCTAAAGGATTTAATGTTTGGAAAATCATGATTAGTCTTTCTCCCGATTGTTTAATGAAAAGTGTTAGGGCTTTCATGGTTTTTCGTAATTTAGAAAGCTTGGGTGAAATAATTAAGGCAGTACCGCCGGTGCAAGATATTGAAGATGAAAAATTCGATCGGGAATTTACTTTATTTCTCGTTTCTAAAGAGGAATCTACAGAAATTGAGCAAGCTTTAAATATTTCTGAAATTGCGATTAAAAGCATGGAAAAAGTAAAGGTTAAAAAAAGCAAGGGCAGTGTTCCTCATAAGCCTATTAAAACAAAAAACAAGACTCAGTTTGCTTCCGGAAAAAAGCATCAAGTTTATCAAACAGTTAGAGTTGATATTGGGCGTCTGGATAAACTGATGAATCTTGTAGGTGAATTAGTAATTAATAAAACACGTTTAGAACAGATTTATCTTTCTAATGATTGGCGTGGTCTTCATGAAACCATAGAACAAATTAATCATATTACTACAGATTTACAGATGGTTGTACAAAATGTACGCATGGTTTCCATTGAGCAAGTTTTTAATCGTTTTCCGAGAATGGTGCGTGACCTAACTAAAGAATTAGGCAAAGAAGTCGATTTGATTTTAGAAGGTAAAGATACGGAGCTTGATCGTACGGTAATTGATGAAATAGGAGACCCTTTGGTGCATCTTATTCGTAATGCCATTGACCATGGTTTAGAACCTCCTAAGGAAAGGGAAGTTAGTCACAAAAGCCCTACAGGTATGTTAAAATTATCAGCTAAACATGAAGGGAACCAGGTGAGTATTTGTGTCGAAGATGATGGCCGAGGCTTAGATGTTGAAGCTATTAGGTGTAAAGTTTTGGAAAACAAAATTGTGACTAAATCACAATTAGAGACAATGGATGAACAGGCAATCGTTAATTTAATTTTTGAGTCCGGTTTTTCTACAGCGAAAGTTGTAACTAATGTTTCAGGTCGCGGTGTAGGTTTAGATGTAGTTAAAAACAAGATTGTTGCCCTTAATGGTCAAGTTTCTGTAGAAACCAAAAAAGGACAAGGGACTCGCTTTCTTATTAAATTACCTTTAACTTTGGCTATAATCCAGGCACTTTTAGTTAAGGTGCAAGAAGAAATTTTTGCTATACCTTTAGTTAATATTGATGAAACAACTGATTTAGAGCCGAAAAAAATTAAAAACATTCAAGGGCAACCGACAATGGTTTTGCGAGGGAAGGTATTACCTCTTGTTTATATTAAAAAGATTTTAGAAGTTCCGGGAGATAAAGAAGCAGAAGAATTAAATGTCGTTGTGGTTCAGAAAGGCAAGCAAAAAATAGGACTTGTGGTTGAAGATTTAATTGGTCAACAGGAAATTGTGATTAGTTCTTTAGGTAAACTTCTTTCCGGCTTACCGGGAATTGTGGGTGCTTCAATTTTGGGTGATGGGACGGTTGCCTTAATCCTTGATATCGGAACTTTATTTTGGGAGGGGATAAGTTGTGGAGAATCAATTTATAGCTTTTAAACTAGGCAATGAAGAATATGCTGTTGATATTCTTGCTGTAAAAGAAATAATTCGTTGGATACATATTACGCGTGTTCCTAAAGCTCCTTCTTTTGTTTATGGTGTGATTAATTTAAGAGGGAATGTTATTCCTGTGCTTAATACTCATTTGCGACTTCAACTTCCTGATATTGAGATAGCTGATAAATCAAGAATTATAATTTTCCAGGTGGAAGAATTAGTGGTTGGGCTTACTGTTGATGAAGTTGTTGAAGTTATTACTTTAAATGATGACATGCTAGAAAAGCCTCAAATGGTTGAAGGTAATCACCGTTTTATTAAGAATATAGGAAAAATCAAGAATCGTCTAATTATGATTCTTGATTTACCTAAAATATTTGATTTGAAATTAATATAAATGGATAGGAGAATTATTAATGGAAGGCTATTTTGATTTAAATGAAATGCAGTTAGATGCCTTAAAAGAAATTAGTAATATTGGCGCTGGTAATGCAGCGACTTCTCTTTCGATAATGTTAGATCGTAAAATAGAAGTTTCCGTACCTAAAGTGAATATTGCTCCTTTTGCTGAAATTATAAAAACAATTGGAGGAGCAGAAAAGGAAGTTGCCGGTGGATATTTGCTTGTTAATAGTAATACTCCAATGGGAATTTTGTTTTTATTACCCGGAGAACAAGTGCCATTTTTTCTTGATTTATTATTTGGTTCGACATCGGAGACACAAACAGTTAATTCACAACAGTTAAATGAAATGCAAGAGTCAGCCTTGATCGAGATTGTTAATATTCTTGCCGGTTCATATTTAAATGCTCTAGGATTTTTTACACAACGTGTTTTTGTTCCTTCTGTTCCTGCTTTAGCTATTGATATGGCAGGGGCAATCTTAGGTGAAGTTTTACAAAGTATTGGCATTGTTAGTGATTATGCTTTAATTATTGAAAACATGTTTTCGGAAGAAGAAAAAAAGATTAATGGGTATTTTTTTCTTCTTCCGGAACCGCAAGCATTAGAAATATTATTGAATGCTCTAGGAGTGTAATTAATGGTCAACGAATCAGTTAAAATTGGTATAGCAGAATTTAAAATAGCTCGTACTCCGATTAGTATTATTACAACGGGTTTAGGGTCGTGTGTGGGGGTTTGTTTATGGGATCCCATTATAAAAATTGGGGGAATGGTTCATATTATGCTCCCAGATAGTAAGCAAGGACGGAATGTATTGAATCGAGCAAAATATGCAGATTCCGGAATTGAATTGCTTATTGAGGAATTATGTAAAAATGGTGCTCAGAAAAGTCGTTTGGTAGCTAAAATTGCCGGAGGAGCTCAGATGTTTAACTTTCCCAATGCTAATAAGACGATGAAGATTGGTAATCGCAATATAGTTGCTGTAAAGAATACCTTAAAATTTTATAAAATTAAGCTTTTAGCTGAAGATATAGGAGGAAATTATGGGCGTACTATCGAATTCTTTACTAAGAACGGTCAATTGCTTGTAAAGAGTATATGTAAAGGAGTTAAGGTTATTTAATGGAACCTCATGACCTCTGGAAAGAATATTTTTTAAATAGGGACCCGGCACTTAAAGAAGAATTAATAGTCCATTACATTTCTTTAGTACAGAAAATTGCCGGAAAAGTGGCTTATGCTTTACCGGCACACATGGAGCGCGATGATTTATATAGTTATGGTATTTTTGGACTTTTGGAAGCCATTGATCGATATAATCCTAATTTAGGAGTACCTTTTGCTGGTTTTGCTATTAAAAGAATTAAGGGTTCCATTATTGATGGAATTCGTAAAGAGGATTGGCTTCCCGTTTCGGTAAGAAAAAGAGCAAAACAAGTGGAACAAGCATATGAAAAAATAGAAATGCAATTAGGGCGTAGTGCCACAGATGAAGAAATAGCCTCTGAACTGAAAATTAGTATAAACGAATGGACTCAATGGTTAAAAACGTTACAATATATTACGATTTTATCTCTTGACCAATCACTTAGTGAAGAACAGGATTTTTCTTTAAAAGATAATCTTTTTAATTCTGAAAGCCCTAATCCTTTACAAATAATCATAAAAAAAGAAATAAAAAATATTCTTATGCAAGCAATAGAAAGATTGTATAGGCTAATAACTAATTTTTC
>DUTO01000050.1 GCA_012842035.1 Clostridia bacterium
ACAGGGTGAAAACGACAAATCTGACGACAAAGTTCAGAGCCGATTGAACCACCGGCCCCTGTTACTAATACCTTTTTCTCCTGAATAGAGCCCCTGATTATTTCCAGATCTAAATGAACGGCTTCACGACCTAAAAGGTCTTCTAATTTAACTTCCCGAATTAAATCAACCGTAATCTCACCATTAATAATGTCATATATCCGAGGCAAAGTCCGCACCGGAACTTTCACGCGGCGACAGTCTTCCGCTATGTCCTTAATCACCTGCCCTGCAGCTGTAGGCATGGCAATTAAAACTTCGGCAATTTCGTTTTCTTTAACTACCTGCACTAAATCTTTCCTGTTCCCTAACACAGGTAAGCCCATAATCTTCGTCTTTAGCTTCTGAGGATCATCATCTAAAAAACCGACCGGGAACTGAGTAGGATTCTCCCGCCTGAGCAGTTCCTTGACAACTAAAACACCGGCATCTCCGGCCCCCACCACTAAGACCTTACGTGCCTCCGGGGCATAGTGAAAATTAAGACCCCGCTCCTTATAAATCTTGGGGACAACCCTCACCCCACCTGACAAAAAGACATCCAAGAGCCAGGTAAGGATAAAGATACTGCGCGGTACAGCAATACTAAAAAAATAACTTAAAGAAACTAAGCCAAGCACAGTAACCAAAAGGGAGCTGACTAAAGCCAATAAGTCTTCCACTCGGGCAAAACGCCAAACTCGTTTGTAAATTCCGGCAAAATAAAATACACCTATTTTCCCCACTATGTACCAAAGCCATAAACTACTAAAACCGACATAAGACAAAGCAGGAATCTTTCCTTCGAAGCGCAAATAATAAGCGCCATAAAAAGCAATAAACCCGAACAGTAAATCTAAAATTAAAAAAGCAAACCAATTCTTCCTTTGCCAAAAAACTTTATTCCGCAATGCCAAGACCAACACCCCTATTGTTTTTTACAAACTTCTCCCCACTATTATAGCAGTTTCTGCCCATAGATAACATCTTCTAAAGTATATTTCTCAGTATATTCCTCATACTTTCTTTGCACATAAGCTATTTCATTTAAATTTAAATAACCTACTTTCCAGCGGTTAATCTCAAATTCGATGCCCTCATTTTGTAAATGTCGCTTAGCAATCTCTTTAATCGGTTTATAGCCTTGCATTAATAATTCACCAAATCCTAAAAAAACGGCAGTGACATCAGTAAGAATTTCATTCTCTTCCTCCGGATAAATCTCGAGGTTATAATAATATAAAAAATTATGAACACATTCGTGAATTAAAACAGCTATAATTTGAGAAAGGCTATAACAAGTATCTTCATAAAGATGTACTTGCCAATCTGCCTTCCCATGAACTTCATATACACCGGAAATATCATTACCCGAAACGGAATCTTTGATGAGCACTTCCACCGCATTGTAAGCTCCTGTGTGAACCACGATGCTATCTGCCAAGCTTTGTAATGTTTTCAGAGAATATTTATCCCTTTTTAATTCTTTGCTGATTTCCGGAGGCACTTCATAAATACCTCTTGTTAAAATTCTCCTTTCCCAAAATTGCCGGAGAATATATTCAATCTTTTCATCTAAAACAAGATCTTGTTCTTTTAAAAAAATAGGGTCATCTTTTAAGGCATCAGCTTTTTCTCGTAAAAAAGCACAATACCTAACGATAAACTTGCCAATTGCCATTAATAACAAGCTTAATAAAAATATAAAGATTATTTTAGGAATCTTCATCCAAACTCATTCCAATATCTCGCTTATATTCTGCTTCATACTGCCGACCAGTTAAAAACAAGGCCATCAAGAACTGCTCTAAAGCTTCAATCGGTAAAGCAATACGCGAAAGAATTTCTGCAGCCTCAATCTTTTCAGAATGCTCATCTCTAACTAAAACACCAAAATCTAAAAAGATATCTTTTTCAGAATAACCTAATCTATATGTGTCGCAATGCTTAGCCTCTTCTTGTCCCTCGGCAAAGGTAACTTTATAATTTAATTCCTCCATTTTTCTACTCCTTTCTGCTTTTAAGTCATTATATGAAAATATTCCACACAAATTGAACAATTCCTGCCCAGACAACCTCGGAGTTTGTTCACCTAAGCTCTCAGCTTATGTATTTCCTGTTGGATTAAAAGAAGAATTTCTTGTACTTCTTTGATTTTTAAGAAATAAATTAAGCTGAAATAAACTCCCACCCCTATAGCTATGGCCGCCATTAAGGCGAAGTTGGCACTCCCTTGTCTTAAGAAAATCCCATAAGACCAGCTAGCAACAAGTCCCATCACTAAAGAAGCCAAGACAATCTTCAACAAAGAAAGCGTAATCTGCCGCAGACCAAAATGTCCGATCTTTTTTCTTAAACTAATAAACAAAAGCAAAGTGCAAAACAAAGCAGAAATACTGGTAGCTAAAGCTAACCCCCCTATCCCTAAATATCTGGATAAAATAATATTCAAAATAATATTAAGCACTACAGCTATGGTCGCATTAAGCATGGGAGTTTTCGTATCCTGCAAAGAATAAAAAGCTTGCGATAGAACTGTTCTTAAACCTAAACCGGCCATCCCCAAGGCATAAAAAAATAAAGCCACCGCTGTTAGAGTAATCGCTTGCTCATCAAAGACCCCCCGACCAAACAAGAAGCGCACAATCGGTTCGGCAAAAATCATCGCCCCTACTGTAGCCGGAACAATTAATAAATTAATACCACTAATCGCTTCCGCTAACACCTTTTTCAATCCGGAAATATTTTTCTCGGCCGCCATCTTGGCAATCGCCGGATACATCACTGTGGCTATTGAGGCTACAAAGATACCGTGGACAAATAAATTAAGCCTATTGGCATAATTTAAAGCCGAAATCCCACCTTCCACAATTTGTGAAGCTAAAGTACGATCAACCAAAACATTAATTTGGTTAACAGACGTACTAATAATAATCGGTAAAGATAGATACAATAATTTTTTTAAATATTCATCATTTTTATCTAAAACCCATTGATAACGAAACCCTTTTTTTTGAATAAAAGGAATTAGCAATAGTAGCTGAGAAGCTGTGGCCAAAACACTACCCAGGGCTAAAACCTCGCTATGGCCATGAGTGCTAAGC
>DUTO01000051.1 GCA_012842035.1 Clostridia bacterium
AAACCTCCTCACGCCTTTTCTTAAATCTAGTTTGGCAACAAGGAGGTTTTCTATACATCTGTTTTGCGAGATTCACCACAAACTTTTCACTCCATAATTTTATACAAACTTGCAGCATCATTGGCCCGCACATTATCCTTAACTTCCAGGACCTCCACCTTTGTTTGCCTAGAGCCCAAACCAATTTCCAAAATATCACCGGGTTTAACTTTGCTCCCAGGCTTAGCCACTCTCCCATTTAACAAAATTCTCCCAGCATTCGTTACTTCCTTAGCCAAAGTACGACGTTTAATTAAACGTGATACTTTCAAAAATTTATCCAATCTCACAATTATCCAACCTCTCTGACTTTTCTTGCTATCTAGAAAAATTGAAAAAATATCAGGCTCAAAAAGAACCTGATATAATTTCAAAACTACGTCTTTTAATTAATTATCATATAAAGACATTTTGGCTTAGCTATTAGCTATTGTTTCTTTTAATGCTTTCCCCGCTTTAAAAGCAGGAACTTTAGTAGCTGGTATATGAATTTGTTCTCCAGTCGCAGGATTACGACCCATGCGAGCAGCCCGTGGTCTTACTTCAAAAGTGCCAAACCCTACAAGCTGTACCTTGTCCCCACTAACCAGCGCTTCTTCAATGCTGGCCAAAACTGCAGACAGCGCCTTTTCTGCATCCTTCTTTGTCATTTCCGCTTTTTCTGCTACTGCACTAACTAATTCGGATTTATTCAAGCTTATCCCTCCCATAAAAATTTTGAAATTATTCAATTCATACATTCTCTAAACTTTGCCAAAATCCTGCCTTTAAAAGAAACTTTTTCTTAATAAATGCATTTATAAGCCTTTTAATTTCGCCTTTTCCCAAATTTCATCCAGATAATGTAAATTCAGCTCCTCCCATTTTGCCCCACGTGCTAATATTTCCTGTTCAATAAAATTAAAACGACGCATAAATTTTTGAATTGTGCCAGACAAAGCTACTTCCGAAGAAACATCCACAAACCTAGCTACATTTACAACAGCAAATAATAAATCTCCTAATTCTTCTTCTATTTTCATTTTGCTTTTTTCCTGATTATCCTGTTTAGAGATAGCTTCCTCTAATTCCTGTAATTCTTCTTTAATTTTGCCTAAGGGCCCCTGTACATTTTCCCAATCAAACCCTACTTGCTTAGCTCTCTTTTGTACCTCCTCTGCCAAAAGCAAAGCCGGCAAAGCACGATTAACCGTCTTCATAATGCTTCCTCCGGTTCTATTATTACCTTTTTCCGCTTTTTTTATTTCTTCCCAATTTTTGAGGACATCCTCAGTACCCCGTACTGTTACTTCTCCAAAAACATGAGGATGACGCCGCACCATTTTATTGGTTATGCCCATAACCACATCATGAAGATCAAACTCGCCCTTTTGCTCCGCCAAAGCTGCATGAAAAACTACCTGTAACAGCACATCACCCAATTCCTCTTTTAATTGCTTCATATCCTCAGCATTAATAGCTTCTATAACTTCATATGCTTCCTCTAGTAAACAAGGCTTTAGGGTAAAATGAGTTTGCTGTCTATCCCAAGGACAACCCTCCGGTGACAAAAGCTTGTCCAAAATATTAACTAAAGGTTCTAAAGAATAATCCCCATCAGTTCTCCCCTGTCCGGCCGTTTCCTGCAAAATACCCTCTCCTCACCATTTACTATTATTTTCTTTCTTTAATAATATCATAGTTCTCCTTTGTTTTGAATGATAAAAAAGAAAAAGGTGGCCTTAGGCCACCACTTTAAAATTATTGTTCACTTTACTGCTCCATTTGTTTAGCCAAAAATGAAGCCGCTGTTTCCGCCAGTTTCATTTCTAAATCCGTAAACTTAACATTGGGCTCTTTAGTAATAATAAGTACCGCTCCTATCGGGTCACCTTCGGCAATAATCGGAGCAATTACTTCGGCTTCATATTTACACTTTTCCTCGTCATCATTCAAACAAATGGCACAATAAGGGTCTTGTCCCGGTTGATTAATTAAAACAGAACTCCTTTCTTCCATTACTTTTTCTACTGCTGGACCAATCTTTTTATTTAAAAATTCTTTTTTAGGGCCTCCTGCTACAGCAATAATCTGATCTCTATCCGCAATACAGGCAATATGTCCAATCGCTTCGTAAAGCGAATCGACATATTCTTTAGCAAAATCACCCAATTCACCAATCGGAGAATACTTTTTTAAAATTACTTCTCCATCTCTATCTACAAAAATTTCTAAGGGGTCGCCTTCACGAATTCGCAAAGTTCTCCTAATTTCTTTAGGAATAACTACTCGACCTAAGTCATCTATTCTACGCACAATTCCGGTTGCCTTCATTGGCTCACCTCTTTCCTTCTTGGTAATTTAGGGATACTGTA
>DUTO01000052.1 GCA_012842035.1 Clostridia bacterium
ACCAACATGTCTGTGGGCATGGCGGGGTTAGCTTTTCTCTGCGTGTTGTATGGGGTTTGTCCACAACTTCTTTATAACAGATTGCCCTTTACGCTGGATTACACTCCCTATACTTTTGACCATGTGATTTCGACATTACAGTTAGTGTTAGCTGTCTTTATGATTTTTTGGGCTTTGCGTTCGCGCCTTTTACCTCACAAGGCAATTTCCTTAGATTTTGATTGGTTTTATCGCAAACCCTTTGTGACCTTTGTCTGGTGGGTTGTGCAGGTGATTTGTAGGATAAAAGATAGTTTTGGGGTCTGGGGCAATGCTGCCTTAGCCAAGGTAATTCCCTTTTTTAATAATCCTGTGAAATGGTTACCCCAGACGATTGAAGGTCCGCCTTCCGCTGTTTATGATGATAATAAATATCGTTTACCTATAGGGGTAACGGTCTTTATGGGTGTATTTCTTTTTGTGCTACTGTTTTCTAGTGTTTGTTTTTGATGCTTACCCCCTAAAAAAAGGGAGCTCTTTTCGTAAAGTATGGATAAGAGCCGCCAAATAGTAAGCGGTTAAAATCAAGGAGGTGAATCCCTTACGGGGGGAAAAATGAAAAAAACACTGGCAGTTTTATTAAGTGTCCTTTTGTGTACTGTTTGTTTAACAAGTGGTGTATGGGCAAAGAGCGATATTGCTACTACACAGAAAGGGAAAACAGACAAAGTTAAAGTGGTTGCTAAAGAAAATGCTGCTAAAAAGCAAGCTAAAGATGAAGAAAAGGCAGAAAAAGAAAAATTAAAGCAAGAACAGAAAGAAGAAAAAGAGAGAGAAAGAATTAGACAGCAGGAAAATTGTGGTCAAGCAAAAAAGACCGCCAAGGAAGCTAAGATAGAAAAAATTAGGCAGCAAACCGGTCAGCAAGTTAAAAATTATGGACAGGCTAAAAAGTTAGAAGAAAAAATTAGGGTTAGAGGTCGTTATCTGAAATATGAGGTGCCACCTGTGATTAAGGAAGGTCGTACTTTAATTCCGGTTAGAGCGATTATGAATGGATTAGGTGCCAAGGTAGATTGGGACGAGAAAACGAAAATAGTTACGATTACGAAAGATAAACAGGAAGTTGTTTTTAAATTAGACGTTAACGAAGTTTTAGTAAATGGTGAAACAGTGACCATAGATATGCCGGCACAATTGATTTGCAATAGGACTTTTGTTTCCTTGCGGTTTCTCTCGGAAACCTTAGGGGAAAAGGTTGATTATGACAAAGACACCGGGGAAATTGATGTCGGTGAGGATGAAGAAGACTAGAAGTATGTGAAATAAGCAAATAAAAGCCCCTAGCCATCAAATGATGGTTAGGGGCTTTCGCTTTGCTAGAAAAAATATTTTTTGAAATTTTTTGCAGGAAAAGCCTGTTTTTTGTAGAATGAATATTAAGCATATTTATATTTTACTAAAGGTTTTTAAATGGTCGAATTTAGAGAATTAGGTTGTCAGGTGAAAAAGGGTTTGTTTAAGGTTATTAATATAGGTGAAGCTGCAAGATTTATTGAAAAACATGAATCTTTTAGGGATTTGAAGGTTATGTGATAGGAATAGGGCATGATATGGGTAAGTATTGTATTTATATTTAAGCTGAAGACAATAAAGTGGTGTTACCTAGACAAAACAACCCCTTGCGCTAACACGTAAAGGGGCTGTCTTGTTTAATTGAAGCAAACATGTGTGTAGCGGTTTAGAATAAAAGTTGTAAAGATGACATTAAATGTGAAGGTTGCAAAATGAAATATAATTATTACTTACTAAAAACTATATTTCAATACACTGTTTGTTTCAATTATTCTTATCTGTTGATATTATATCAAATTTTGGGGGGAGTGAGTAAAAAAGAAAAAAGGGGTTGACGAA
>DUTO01000053.1 GCA_012842035.1 Clostridia bacterium
GGATCCCCCCTTTCAAAGAAGTATTAGCAATTAACCTAAATCCTAAAAGTCATCTTCGCTTTTAGTACTGCTCTATGTTATCTCCTTTTAATAAGGATAATAACACACACCTTAAAGCATGACAAGTACTAAACCATATTATATCACATGAATTTTTGAAGTCAATAACCAGAAAATGTATTTTATCTCTACATAAACCATAGGGCATCTAACAGAATACAACATTTTTTATGTTTTGTCCAGTCCTTGAGAGGCTTTTCTTTGCCTTAATACTGTCCCCACAAAGCAAGGCAAGGCTAACATCCTACCTAAACGCCGGGGCTGGCGACAAAGACGATAGAGCCATTCTAAGCCCCGCTGTTGCATCCAGAGAGGAGCACGTTGAGCTGTACCGGCCAAAACATCAAAAGTACCTCCCACCCCTATGGCTACAGAAGCAGCTAACTGTTCTAAATGCTCTTGAATGAAATACTCTTGCCGGGGTGCCCCCAGGGCGACAAATAAAAGATGTGGTTTAGCTTTATGTATATTCGACACTACTTGGTCAATTTCCTGCTTTGCAAAATAACCATGGTGATAACCACTGATTTGCAACTGTGGATGTTTACTCAAAGTGCGTAATACAGCCTTTTCCACTACCTCCGGTTTAGCACCGAGAAAATAAACACGCCAACTTTTTTCCGCCGCCCAAGCTAACAGCTGTTGAGTCAAGTCTACACCGGTGACCCGTTCCGGTAAAGGAGAATTTAGCTTGTGACCGGCCCAAACTACCCCGGAACCATCGGCCGTAATTAAATCTGCCTGTCGCAAGAGTTTGCCCAATTCCGGCTTGCGTGAAGCCCGATAAATAATTTCGGCATTGGCGGTAACGATATGAGCCGGTTTTCCCGCTTCGATTCTTTTTTCTACCCAAGCCAAAACTTGCTGCATGGTCAAGCAAGCCACGGGTATCCCCAGTATGGAAACTGTTTTCATAGGCATAGACGAACTACTCCTTTATTTTGTTCCCGCTTTTTTCGTTTTCTCCTGCTTTTGTACACCATAAATTTGCTCCAGAACTTCAGTCAATTTCTGCTCATCGGCAATCCAATAACTGCCTCCATAATTAATCTCGTCAGGGACGCCGGGAACTTGATGATTATGAATTTCTATATTTTTAATATCTTTAAATTTATTGGCTAAAGCAATCATTTGCTTCAGATTCATATCAGTTTCCACATATTCCTCTAACTCCTCCAGTAATTGCGGAATTTTCCACAGGGTAGAAAACTGCAAGGCTTGGTCCGTTAAAGCACGCAAGAACTTCTGCTGACGTTCGATTCTCCCGATATCTGCTCGCCCATCATCACGCCAACGTACATAAGAAAGAGCATCTTTCCCGTTAAGTTTTTGCAAACCCGCTTGCAGGTCAATTCCCTCCAGAGGTTTATACATTCTTCTTTCGACATTAATGGTAACCCCGTCCAAAGCATCAATAATTTTACTAAAGCCTACAAAATTTGTTTCTATATAATAATGTATGGGGAGCTGCAAAAACTGTTCTACCGTTTTCACGGTTAACTCGGCTCCCCCTACGGCATGTGCATAATTTATTCTTCTGGTGACCCCTTTTGTGGGTATGGGCACCCGCGTATCACGTGGAATAGAAAGCAGGTGCACATCCTTTTCCCGCAAATCTAAAGCCACCAGCATCAAAGTATCGGCCCGGGCCGGTTCATTTTCCCGTTGATCCAGTCCTAAAACGAGAATATTCAAGATGTCGCGCGACTGAAAAACGTGTTCCGGA
>DUTO01000054.1 GCA_012842035.1 Clostridia bacterium
CTTCCCCTCAATTTGACCCACAACTTTATTCCCTCCCGGATCCAGAACACCATCTTCGCCGGTGACATCATCTTTAAATAATAAAAGGACTTGACCTGCTTCATTTTCAAAAACAGTTTTCGTCTTTCCTTCACAAAGTTTCTTCACTTTTTCCACCACCTTAACTTATAACAACATTAACTAATTTGCCCGGCACGACAATAACTCTTTTAATCTCCTTACCAATAGCTGTCTTTTGCACTCTCTCCGTATTTAAAGCTAATTTTTCTATTTCTTCTCGACTTATTTCCACAGGCACAATAAGATGTTCTCTTACTTTACCATTAATCTGTAAAACAATTTCTATTTCTTCGGTTTTAAGAGCTTCTTCATCATACTCCGGCCAAGACTGCAAATGTATACTTTCTTGATGTCCCACCGCCTCCCAAAGTTCCTCACTCAGATGGGGCGTAAAAGGTGCTAAAATGGTCAAAAGCATCTCTATGGCTTCGCGAAGTAATGGGGCATTCTGTTTTTCTTCTTCACGATAATGATAAAGACCATTGACAAATTCCATAATCGCACTAATTGCCGTATTAAAGTTAAAACGAAGTTCTAAGTCCTCCGTAACTCTCTTGATTGTACTATGCATAAGCCGGCGCAAATCTTGATCTGCAGAAGAAAGATCTTGAGTCGAAACAAACTTCTCTTTATTTTGCTTTAAGTCCTGAAGATAATGGTAAATAAGACGCCACACGCGATTAATAAAACGGTAACTACCCTCTACACCACGGTCACTCCACTCCAAATCTCTTTCCGGTGGAGCCGCAAATAAGATAAAGAGGCGAGCCGTTTCCGCACCATATTTTTTAATAATCTCTTCCGGACTCACTACATTACTTTTAGACTTAGACATCTTCAACCCATCTTTAAGCACCATCCCCTGTGTCAGCAAATTCTGAAACGGTTCTCGAGCCTCAAGCAGACCAAAATCAGCCAATGCTTTCGTAAAGAAACGAGCATACATTAAATGCATAATCGCATGTTCAACTCCACCAATATATTGGTCGACATTCATCCAGTAATCTGCTTTCTCCCTTCTAAAGGCTTCTTCTGTATTTTGCGAGTCAGTATAACGTAAAAAATACCAACAAGAACAAACAAAAGTATCCATCGTATCAGTTTCTCGTGTCGCCGCTCCGCCACACTGAGGACACGTTGTATGAAGAAACTCAGGGTAATTATTAAGAGGCGATTCCCCTGTAGGACGAAATTCCACATCAAGAGGAAGGATTACGGGTAAATCTTTCTCCGGTACCGAAAGTGTGCCACATTGTTCACAATAAACAATAGGAATGGGTGCTCCCCAATAACGCTGGCGAGAAATCAACCAATCTCTTAAGCGATAATTAACCATAAACTTACCGGCTCCTTTTTCCTCCAAAAACTCCGCTACTTTACGCCGACCTTCTGCACTGGTTAAACCATTAAAAGAACCGGAATTGATCATCATCCCATCCTCAACATAAGCCTCCGTCATTTCCGCCTCATTTGTTTTTTGCTCAAGTGGTTGAATCACAAAACGGATAGGAAGGTTATATTTCCGAGCAAACATAAAGTCACGCTCATCATGAGCCGGTACACCCATAACTGCTCCTGTTCCATACTCATACAAAACATAATTAGTCACCCAAATCGGTACTTTTTCCTGATTAATCGGATTAATTGCATAAGCACCAGTGAAAATCCCTTCTTTTTCTGTTTCGGCAGAGGTACGATCTATTTCAGTCATCTGCTGCACTTTTTTGACAAAGTCTTGCACCGATTGTTCATAATTAGTACCAGCAATTAACTTCTTCACCAGTGGATGCTCAGGTGCCAACACCACATACGTCACACCAAAAACGGTATCTTGCCGTGTCGTATAAACAGGTATTTTTTCACCTGTTTTTTCTACGGTAAAATATATTTCGGCCCCTTCACTACGTCCAATCCAATTTTCCTGCATAATTTTGACCTTATCCGGCCAACCCGGCAAATCAGCTAAACTATCTAAAAGCTCTTGCGCATAATCAGTAATCCGAAAATACCACTGTTCCAATGCTTTTTTATCTACAGGAGTATCACAACGCTCACAAGCACCATTAACCACCTGTTCATTAGCTAAAACTGTATTACAATCAGAACACCAATTGACATACCCCTTTTTCTTATAAGCTAAACCATGTTTATAGAATTGCAGGAACAGCCACTGTGTCCATTTATAATAATCAGGCAGAGAAGTCGTTACCTCTCTCGACCAGTCATAACTTAATCCCATCGCTTTCAGTTGTTCTTTCATGCTTTTAATATTATCCATTGTCCACTTAGCAGGGGGAATATGATTCTGAATCGCCGCATTTTCTGCCGGAAGACCAAAGGAGTCCCAACCCATGGGATGCAGAACATTATAACCTCTCATCGTCTTAAAACGAGCCACTACATCACCAATAGAATAATTACGCACATGCCCCATATGCAATTTCCCCGAAGGATAAGGAAACATTTCTAAACAATAATATTTTTCTTCTGGGGAATCTTCCTCAACCCGATATAACTCCTCCTTCTCCCATCTATCTTGCCATTTTTTTTCTACTTCTTTAAAATTATACTTTTCTTGCACCGTGTCTTCCTCCTCGCTAAAATACACTCATCCTTTATTATGTTAAAAATTAAGCCTCTCATCCCTAAAAAGGGACGCGAGGCTTGTTCACGCGGTACCACCCTTGTTGATAATTATTTGCTGAAATTATAATAATTATCCACTTCGTTTACTGATAACGGGTTTTCTCCCCGAGCGAAACTAACTTTTGATTCCGCTTACTCTAGGACGAGTTCAATTATAGCTCCATACTGCCTCACACCCACCGACAGCTCTCTGCTATGTTTCCATAATTTACTACTTCCTATCATTGTTTTTATTAATATAAAATTTGTTAATACATGTATGCAATTATACCTATCTCCACACCGTAAGTCAAATCTAACTTCACTTCACTCGCTGAAAAATAAATTCCCCTTAATTGAAAAAGTAAATTCCTCGTGCCTACTCACTTTATCTTCAATTCGCTCCAACTGGTCAGTATGTTGTACATAACCATCATGCAAAACTGAAATCTTCGGTGAAATTTCATTTTCAAGCTGTAATTCGATTTTTTGCACACGCCTTTCCAATTCTTTGATATCCTGACGCAAACACGTCATATCCTCAGCAAGCTGAGCCAAATAACTCATAACTTTTTCTTCAAATTGCTGATTAGCCATGAAGGTACCCCTTCAGCATCCCATTTTAACCTAATTATACCTATTCGACATCAAGACAGCAAGCACTTTTTTCTGTCAATTCAAACTAAGCTCCCAAAAATAAATCCACTAATTGTCGACATCACAATCACTAATATAATAAATGTTAACGTTTTTTTAGTCCCCATAATACTGCGAATAACCAACATACTAGGTAAGCTCAAAGCCGGACCGGATAATAAAAGAGCCAGCACCGGTCCTTTACCCATTCCTGCTCCCATTAATCCTTGAATAATAGGCACTTCCGTCAAAGTAGCAAAATACATAAACGCCCCAAAGATAGACGCAATAAAATTAGCACCTAAAGAATTTCCGCCCACAAGGGAAGAAATCCATTGGACCGGAATAATGCCCCCCTCAGTACCCGGTCTGCCCATCAGAAAACCGGCCAGCAAGACACCTACCAACAATAAAGGGAGAATCTTTTGGGCAAAGTCCCAAGTAGCCTCCACCCATTGACGTAATTCTTCTTTAACAAACCACTGCCGAAGAATATAAGCTAGAATAAGTAAGAAAACCATGGTAATAGGCCAGTGTACCTGATAAACAGCAAACCAAAAACCTCCGGAGGATTGCGGTTTAGCCCAGGCAGCAAAAATAAGGATTAGGACTAAAATAACGAAGTAAAAAAGATTTTGCCAACCACTTCTTCTTTCTGCATATTTCTCCTCCTCGAAAATAAGACTATTTCTCGCGGCATCCTCCTTTCCATAAAGCAAAGCCATAACTAAACCAATGACTACAGCAAACAAGACCGCACCTACTACACGGGCTACCCCTATTTCCCAGCCTAAAATCCGAGCAGTGAGAATAATGGCCAAAACATTAATCGCCGGGCCGGAATAAAGAAAAGCTACGGCCGGACCAATCCCCGCACCTCTGCTGTATAAGCCGGCAAAAAGCGGTAAAACCGTACACGAACAAACAGCCAATATCGCCCCCGAAACAGAAGCTACTGAATAGGACAACCATTTCTTTGCTCCAGCCCCAAAGTACTTTAACACCGCGTTTTGAGAAATAAAAATAGCAATTGCTCCCGCAATGAAAAAAGCCGGCACTAAGCAAAACAAAACATGTTCCCGCGCATATTCACTCAACATTTTAAAAGCTTCTAAGGTAGCCGTCTCCACCGCCAGATTACTAAAAGGAATAAAATAGACTGCTGCAAATACTAAAACGTATAATAAAAACTTATTTCCCTCTTTCATAACTATCACTTCCCACTATTTTTGTGATGCCTGAATAATTTCAGCTATTTCTTCTTTTGCTGGTAATTTTCCACTGATTTTTACTTCGCCATCAATAATTAACCCCGGCGTCAATAAAATACCTGTCTTCACAATTTCTTTTATCTCGGAAATTTTTCCTATTTCCGCATTAATCTGCAATTCCTCTACTACTTCTCGTACAAGCTCCTCTAACTTCCGACATTTAGCACACCCGGTTCCTACTATTTTAATTTCCATTATTTATAACCCCCTATTTTTTTGCTTTGTTTTCTCCCGTAAGTCCTGACATGTCAACCCACTGCTTTTGTACTTTTTTACTCTCTGTAAGTCACGTTTGCATTCCGGCAAGTCTTTAAACTTCCCCTTTAGATACTGATACAATAATTTATTTTCTGCAATAAATTGCTGATTTAAACGATAATAAACCCACTGAGCTTCTTTATTAAAAGTAATCACCTGTACTTGTTTCAACCTGTTTAAATGCCTAGAAGCATTAGATTGACTGATTCCTAAAATTATTTCTATTTCCCCGACACAACATTCTTGCCACCCTAATAAATGAATTATTCTCAGCCTCGTCTCATCCCCCAATACTTTAAATATTTCTGCTAAGTTCACTATCTCACCTCCCAGGCATATGACTATATTCAATTATGCTCATATAATATGCTACGATTAAAGAAATGTCAATAGTTATTTAATCGCTTCTAGAGGAAGGTTTTCCCAATTATTGTTATTGACATTTTATGAGAAACTGCATATTATAAGTATTAGCTTACATCAAAAGTTTTTGATGTGTACATCTAAATTTTTTGATATATCCAATAACACTTAAATACTCTAAGAAAGAGGTGAGTTTTTATGGAATTATTAAACCAATATGTTCAACAATTTAATGCTCTTGCTGATGAGTTTCGTCTAAAAATACTTCTCTATTTATATCTACATGGCGAACAATGTGTGTGTGAAATTTGTGATTATTTTAAAATTGGGCAATCAAACATTTCTTACCATCTAAAAGTACTTTGTGAGGCAAATCTTCTGCAGAAAAGACAAGTAGCCGTATGGAATTATTACTCACTTAATAAATCTAGTAACATGTATCCTCTCTTAACTAATCTTTTACAAAAAATAAAGGTAAAGGACTGAAGAAACTATGTTACAAACTGCTAATTTACTCAATGTGGGGCAAGTTTTTTTAACAATTATAGGTGAACTAATCTTACTCTTCATGGGCATAAGTTTTCTGGTCGCTCTAATTCAAAAATATTTATCTAAAGAAAGAATTAAAACTATTCTTTCGACACCCCGCAAAGGTGTCAATAGTATTATCGGAGCAATCTTAGGTAGTTTAACACCTTTTTGTTCCTGCTCTACTATTCCCATTCTGGTAGGCTTATTTAAAAGCGAGGCCCCTTTTTGTGGCGCGATGTCTTTTCTCTTAACCTCACCGATCCTCAACCCGGCGATTATTGCCCTTTTTTTAACTTTTTTCGGATTAAAAGTAACCATTATCTATACCCTTTTCACTTTTGTTTTTGCTGTAATCATTGGTCTTTTCCTTGATAAAATAGGCATGGAAAAAGAAATAAAAAAGGTTACAATTAAAGGTGGAGAACAAGAAGAAAATTTTACCTATGAAAAGCTTACAGGAACCTTCTGGGAGAAAAATAAAATTGTTTTTAAATACGCCTTAAATGATGCCTTAGCTTTATTTAAACAGGTTTTCCCTTATCTACTGTTAGGTGCGGGTATCGGAGCCTTTATCTATGGTTTTGTTCCGGAAAATTTATTAGCTGACTTTGCAGGTAAATCTAACCTTTTTGCTGTTCCTCTGGCAGCCCTAATCGGCATCCCGATGTATATTAGAACAGAAACGATGATTCCTATTGCCCAAGTCCTGATTACCAAAGGAGTCAGTTATGGTACGGTAATTGCCTTAATTATTGGTGGGGCCGGAGCTAGTATTCCCGAACTTACTTTACTTGCCGCTATGTTTAAGAAAAGAATGATGATAGCCTTCATTCTTTCTGTACTATTTGTCGCGATCATTACCGGCTATATCTTTAATTTAATCTTTTAGAGGAGGTGTAAAAAATGAGCGAAAAAAAAGAATCTCTCCTTACTAAAATTTTTGGCAACAAAAAATCTTCCTGTTGCTGTTCTCTGGAAATAGTGGAGGAAGAAAAAGAAAAAGAAAAAAAAGAGCAAGAATAACCTAACAGAAATCTTATCTCACCAAAACGAGAAGAGGTCAGTTCTTTCAATATCTTGAAAGGACTGACCTCTTACTATTACTATATTTATTCATCTAACGCGGCACTCTGCCCGGCAAGGTAGCCGGAAGACCAAGCCCACTGCAGATTAAATCCGCCACATTGTCCAACTATATCTATTATTTCACCGGCAAAATATAAGCCCGGCACAATTTTTGAGGCCATCGTTTGCTGCTTAATTTCTGCTGTAGCCACTCCTCCCGCCGTTACTTGAGCACTAGACCAACCCTTCGTACCCCGCACCTTAAAACGCCAATCAGTAAGTATGTTCGCTATCTTTTCCCGTTCTTCAACTGTAAGATTTCCTGCCGGACACCGCAAGTCCCTAATCCCCGCTTCCCTTAACACTACAGGAATCAATCTTTTATTAATCAAACCAACTAAACTAAACTCTACCGTCTTCGCCGGTCTATTTTTCCAACGCATCATAAGAAGCTTAGTCAAGTCCTCTTTCGATAAAGTATCAATTAAAGTTAATTTTAAAACAACCTCTTCCTGTGCTTGTAAAAGAGCTCCGGCCTTTCTACTAATTTGTAAAATAGGCGGGCCGGAAACACCATAATTAGCAAAAAGAATATCTCCCCGATCTTTGGCCACAGTCTTCTGCTGCTGAAAAAGTTCTGCTGTACCTACAAACTTAACTCCTTGAATTTGCAGAAAACATTTTCCCTCCAGTTTTAATTGAACTAGTGCAGGAAAGATAGGAACAACTGCATGTCCTAGTTTTTCAGCCAAAGCAAAGCCATTACCATCAGAACCACTAGCAGGGTACGCCTTACCCCCGGTAGCCAGAACCACGCTATCTCCTTGCAAGCTAATCCCATTAGCTAACTTAACTTTAAATTGGGCTTGTTCTTTTTTTATCTCTTGCACAAAAGCATCACAAATAATCTGTACTCCCAATTCTTTTAATTCGTAACGTAAAATATCCAAAACACTAGCAGCCTGGTCAGACATAGGAAATACCTTACCTAAGTCTTCTGCCTTAGAGGCAATTCCTAATTCCTCGAAAAAATTAAGTGTTTGCTGTACCCCAAAAGCAGACAGAGCACTATAAACAAATTGTGGATTACGACCATGGTAAGACTCTGCATCTGTATTGATATTTGTAAAATTACAACGGCCATTTCCGGTAGCTAAAATTTTCTTCCCAACACGAGAATTCCTTTCCAAAAGCGTCACAGCTGCACCGCTTCTTTGTGCAGAAATAGCTGCCATCATTCCCGCCGCTCCACCTCCCACAATTAAAACTTGTTTTTTTATACTCGTCACTCCCTCTTCCCTTTACTTAATTTCCTTAAAATGAAATCAATTTCATTTGTCAAGAAAATTAAGTGCAATATTACAATTAAGCTAATTAAACTGTACTGATACGGTTTCCGCATCAGGTACCTTTAAAACATAGTTTTTACTTTGTAGATACTCTAATATTTGGGGTAAAAATTGCACTGTTTCTTGACGTTCATGTAATAAAATAACAGGGGTTACCTTCTTTTTCTCTAAAGCATCTATTTGTTTAAAGGTATGGCTAACCAGTCTTTCATCACGATAAAACCAGTCTTTACTATCTACATTCCAGTCCCATAGTTTATAACCGGCGACCTCCACAGCTTCACGATATGCCGGTTTCATATAAGGTCTACTACCATAAGGTGTTCTAATTAATACTGTTTTAACACCTGTTATTTCTGTTAATGTAGCTTGAGCTATATTCATCTCACCCAAAACACTTTCTTGCGAAGCATAAAATTGCTCACGATTATGAGTAACCCCATGTAGTCCCAAACCATGTCCTTCTTCATTCATACGACAAAGAACATCAGCATGAGCCCTCATTTGTGGTTCCAACATAAAAAAGGTAGCTTGCACCTCATATTCCGCTAAGATATCCAAAATATTTGTCAAATAACCAGTAGGTCCATCATCAAAAGTAAGATAAGCTATTTTTACTTCTTGATTTACTTCCTGATTCGTTACTTGGTTTACCTCCTGATTGACTTCCGGAACTTTTTCCGACTTAACTTCCTGCTCTACCTCATAATTTTCAGAAACAGGTTCTTCTGGCTCTACAACCTGTGTTTCCGACTCTTTCTCTCTATTTTCTTCACTTAAACCGACTTCCATACTGCCCATTATTTCTGTATCAATAAACTGAGGGCTACAAAAAAACAGCAGCAAAAATACCAAGAAAAACACTAGTTTTCGCCCTCTTTGTAACCACTTATATTTTTTTAACTTTTTTCTTCTCTTTTCTAGTAATACCTCTAACATTCTTCTCATCACTCTCTTTATGCCAAACAAAATTTCTTTGCAGAATATACTTTCCAGACCGTATATTCATACTTATATTAATTGTATCAAATTAGAGAAGAAAAAAGGTATAAAAAAATTAACATTTAAAGTAAAAAAAGGTAGTTGAGCTCAGTTTAGCTCAACTACCTTTACTTCCCCCATTCTTTGTATTTTTTTCACTAGCCAGTCATGACAAGTAAAGACAAAAACTTGTCTTTTACCTGCCAAGTCCTGCAAAATTTCTAAGCCTTTTTGTAATCTTATACCATCCCAATTCACTAAAACTTCATCTAAAAACAAAGGCACTATCTCTCTTCCCGCATCTAAATGTTCGGCTAAAGCTAAACGTAAAGCAAGATAAATTTGTTCTAAGGTTCCGCGACTCAAAGGGAAATCCGCCCTTAAAAGCCGGTTAGTATAATTGCTCCGCACTATTAAACCACGGCCATTATCCTGTACAAAAAGCCGGTTATAACGCCCTGCGGTTATTTTCTCCAAATAATATCCGGCTTTCTGTAAAACATCAGGTTGATGTTTCTCCCGAAAAGAACGATCCGCCTCTTTAAGCAAGCTTTTCAAAAAAATTAACCGATCTCGTTTCACACATGCCCTTTCGCGTTCTGCTTGCAGCTGTTGAATTGCACCTGTAAGGTCATCTATTCTTTCCTGCTCAGCTAAATGTTTGAGCTCCGTTTCCAATCTTGCCTTTTCTTCTTTTAAATCTGCGTCCCGCTCCTCCACTTCACTTAAAACAATTTTCTTGGTCGCAAGGTCATAATCACTAAACAGCCATGTTTCTCCCTCAGCTTCTGCTTCCGCAATCTCCCTTTCTATTGCCTTTAAATCCGGATATTCTCTTGCCAGGTCCTGCCGTAAAGTTTGTACCTGTTGAGCATAATCACGCCACAAGAAAAGAGTATCGATTTTTTCTCGGAGGTTTTCACCGGGTAAACTTTCAATCTTACTTAGCAATAATTCTTTTTCCTCAATAAGCTTTTCTTTTTTACTTTGCCATTCAACTAACTGTTCCTCAGCTTCACGTAAATTACTTTCCGCATGTTCAGCCTTCGTTTTACATTCTCTAGCCATAGTTAAACCCGTTTCTAATTTACGTAAATCAGCAAGCAAGTCTCCTGCTGAAGTACACTTTAATACCTCTAAAAGTGTATGGACTCTCTTTTCATAACTAGATAATCTCTCTTTCACCTGGTTCAACTTTTCAGTAAGGTCAACTTTTTGGGCTACATATATTTTCATATTTTTAACATCAACCCATAATGTTTCATCCGGTGTTCTTAACCGCCGTTCCGCTACCGAAAGCCCTTGCAAAGTCGCTTTAACTTTATCCCGTCTTTGTTGTTCTTCCGCTTTTAAAGCAGCTACTTCCTGTTCAACTCTTTTTAATTCAATCGCCTTGAACTTCTTCCCTCGCATTAAAGCTCCATAAACTCCCAAACCTAGCCCTAAAATCAAAAGTAAAGCCGAGGCAAAGCCCAAAGGTGAATTACCTAGCCAGACAATACCTAAGAGCCCCAAGAGAAAAAAGGTAATCGCGATGGGTGGTAACAAGCGTAAATTATAACTAGACCCTCTCTGTCCTCTTAAGCCCTCTAACTGATTTGATTTATTTTGATACTTACTGTGCACTTCTTTAAAAGAAGCAATCTCAGCCTGCAACTCAACCTCATCGATGCTCTTTAAATTTGTTTCTAATTCAAGCTTATAGCCACCTAAAAGAAAGGTAGTAGCATAATCAACAAGACGTTGCTTATTTTGCCGTAATTCTCCTTGCAATGTACTTATTTCTTGTTGGTCCGAAGCAAGCAAGGAATAAGCCTTCGTGATTTTCCCAATTTCATCTGCCTGTTCTATAAATAATTGTTCTACCTTACCAAAAGAAGCCAGCTGCTTTGTATATTGTTCCTTTTTCTCGCCGGTTCTTTCTATTTTTTCGTCTATAATTTTTAAATCAGCTACTATCTTTTCTATACTTTTTTGTGGGTCTTCAGGCAATTGCGTAACTTCCTCCAGATTCCCCACCTCTGTCTCAAGAACAGCAATACGCTGTAACTTCTTTTTCACCGGCAACAAACGCTCGGCCCGATTAAGATCCGCTGATAACCGGATTCTCTTTTCTTTAATTTGCTCTTGTTCTTGCTCGAGATTAAATAATTGCTGTTCCTTATCTCTTAAATTTTGTTCATTTTCTAAAGCTTTTTTTCTATGTTGTGTTAACTCTAAAATTTCCTCTTGTAATCGTTTTGCTTCCGGTTTGCCACGCCGATCCGGTCGCCATAAACTACTAGCTTCATCTTCTAAATCACTAACAACAGCAGAAACAGGTTTTAAAAACGAAGTAAATTGTCCGCCTAGTAATTGATCCTGCAATTCCTGCCAGGCACTAGTATCCGGAAAGCGTAACTGCTCTAAAGTCAAAAAATAAACTTCAGAAAAAATAGCCCGCGGTAAAAAAGCCAGCATCTCCAAACTTTTATTTCTTAAATTAATACTAATTTCTCCTTTAATTACTTCACCCTGGGCTTGATTGCGTAAACTTCTTTGCACAATTATTTCCGCACCATTTTGCTGTACAAGCCCGGCAGCAATAGAAGCTTTGTTTCCTTCCCAAGGTAAATAAGGATTATTTTTTACCGGCTGCCAACCATAAAACAAAGTCTCAATTAAATGAAAAAAAGTACTTTTGCCCGCCTCATTATGTCCATAAATAACCACTAAATTAGTATCCAGGTTCTTAATCTCCCAATCTTGCAAACAACCGAAACTAGAGGCCTGAATAGACTTTATTTGCATTACTCCTCCACCTCCACTAAACGAGCCACCGCTTCATAATCCAAACCTTGTAGAAGAGTATATAGATAATTAATTTTCTCTTTAGACTCAATGTTTTGAGGACAACCGGCTAACCTCTCCGGTGCTAATTCTAAAAGCTTAGCCTCATCACCGGTCAACGCAGAAATTAAATTAAGCAATTCACTCAAAATATGAGGTTCATCTCTATATCTTCCCAAATATAAAGGAGGGAAAACGCCCTCTGCATTTAATTCCAAATACTCTAGAGATAAAAGAGGTGTTAAATTTTCCGTAAGAGCAGCTAAGTTTTCCGCAACAGCTAATTCTCGATAGAGTGGACAAGGACCTATAAGTTTAAGACGCAGTAAAATCTTTTCTTCCCTAAGCTTATCTTTCAACTGTACTTCAACCGCTCTGACAATTAACTGTTCTAATTTTTCCAGATTATCTGCTTCTGCCAAATTATTAATCGTCAAGTCATGCCAACAAAGTGGTGCCAAAGGATAAAAATCTATTTCTACTTGACCATAGTCATCAATCTCTACTAGATAAGCACCCTTAATCCCATTTTCACGAGGATTTCGTCCCAATAAATTACCCGGATAAACAACATGGGGACTTTCAGACAAAATCCCACGCCGATGCACATGACCCAAGGCCCAATAAACATAGCCCTTTTCTGTTAAGTCAAGTAAAGTACAAGGAGCATACCGCTCATGTTCAGCCTCACTACTGCTTCCTGTAACCAAAGCATGCAATACAGCAATAGAAGGCACCTCATAATTTTGTACAGCAGGGAAAGAAGTAGCCAAATTCTCACTTTCCCGAGAATTTTCATGACCTGCTCCCACAATCATTGCTATCGTTTGTCCTTCACTATTAAGTAGCGGATATGCCTTCGGGGTACGCTGTGCAAAAATATGTACATTGTTAGGCCAACGAATCTTTTGGGCCCGATATTTACTACCGGCTGGATCATGGTTACCTGTGGCGTAAAAAACCTGTACTTGTCCTTGCGCTAAACGCTGCATTTCTGTAAGCAAAAATTTCTCTGTAGTGAAACTTAACGTCTGATTGTCGAAAAGATCTCCACTTATTAACAAAGCATGACAATCAGCCGCAAGAGCCAAATCAACCCCGGCCCTAAAAGCTTCTCGTCCTGCTTCTCTAAGCAAAGCACGCATTTTAGCCTCACGGTTCTGAAAAACTGTATCTAAGTGAACATCAGCCAGATGTAAAAATTTAATCCTTCTTTCCCCCATTTAAATCACCTTTTTGGGATCGCTTCTCCCGTAAATATTCCACAATACACCGATCAAGCTTTTGACTTATTTCCAAAAGCAATTCGTAACTCACCTTCATATCGGCGGCCTTATAAAGATTATTCCTCATCCGTTCTATATTTTCCTTCATTGTTTACTCCATTTATGATATTTAAAATAATTCTAAAGATAATTTTACATTAAATGCAAGCTAATTGCAAATAATAAATATTAGCAAACAGCAAGTTCTGTTATAACTTGAAGTTAGATAAAGTATTATCTGGAGGAGTGAATAAATATGAAGGAAAATATTGATTGCAAAGCTATTGGACAAAGAATACGCGAACAAAGAGAATTGCTCCAACTTTCCCGCGAAGAATTTGCAGAAATTATCGGACTTTCCGATTATTATATCGGACAACTGGAACGTGGTGAACGCCAAATGAGTCTTAACGCCCTAGTAAAAATAACTAATTGTCTACATACTTCTCTAGATTACCTTATTTTCGGATTAAAAGCTCCTCAAGCTTATTATACTCGTGATGACCATCATCATTATAAAATAAATACTCTTAATAACTACAAAGAAATAATTACTTTACTTAATAGTTGTTCACCCGATGAACTAAAATTAATCAATAAACTTCTCAAAACACTCCTCCCCTATTTAAAAAACAATTAGACTATAATTTATTTATATATTTTTTATATACAATGACAAAAAATTAATAATAAAAACAGGGAAACAAAAGATATCTATCTCCCTGTTTTTATTTTTTCTATTTTCTGCTTGATACTATTCCATGGTCACGGCTTTCGTTAAATTACGTGGTTGGTCAACATTACAACCCCTAGCTACAGCAGTATAATAAGCCAATAACTGTAAAGGAATTACTGCTAAAATAGGACTAACTATATTTTCAATTTGAGGAATATAAATAACATGATGTGCCCATTTTTGCATCTCGGTATCTCCCTCTTCAACCACAGCAGAAACAAAAGCACCTTTCGCTACTACTTCTTTTACAATATGCACAGTTTTTTCATAAACACTTTTCTGTACAGCAACAGCAACCACCGGAGTTTCTTCCGTCACAATGGCCATCGTACCATGTTTTATTTCCCCAGCCCCATAAGCCTCAGCATGAATATAAGAGGTTTCTTTCAGCTTTAAAGCCCCTTCCAGGGCAATATAATAATCAAAAACACGTCCGATAAAAAAGAGGCTCTGCACATTTTTTATCTTTTGAATAACTTCTGGATAAAATTCCCTTTGTGTTAATATTTGCTGTGCTTTTTCCGGAAGTTCCTGCAAAGCAGTTAATATTTTTGCTTTTTTCTGTTCCGGCATTGTGCCTTTCACTTGTGCCAAGTAAATACTTAATAAATATTGCATAATTAACATTGAGGTATAAGCTTTTGTGGAAGCCACAGCAATCTCCGGGCCTGCCCCAAGATAAAGATTATAGTCTGCTTCTTGGGCAATAGTACTACCTACCACATTCGTAATCGCCAACGTAGTAGCCCCACTATTTTTCGCTTTGCGTAATGCCCCTAAAGTATCTGCTGTTTCTCCGGACTGGCTAACAAAAATTGCTAACGTGTTTTCATTAAGTAACGGATGACGATAACGAAATTCGGAAGCAATCTCTACTTCTACAGCAACACCTAAAAATTCTTCTAATAATAATTTACCAAACAAACCAGAATGATAAGCCGTACCACAAGCTATAATATATATTTTATCCCACCTTTTTACTTGTTCTCGAGTCAAGTTTAATTCTGCAAATTTTACTTGACCTTGTTGAATACGCCCTTGTAGCGCCTTTTGAAAAGCTTGTGGCTGTTCATAAATTTCTTTCAACATAAAGTGTGCAAAACCGTCTTTTTTAGGTGCTTCCCCAACACCTTGATACTCACAATTTCCGTTCATTGCTGTTTTCCCCCTCAAATGAACCGTTTAACTATAATTCAAACCCCTTTTCCAGTAAAAAATTTCTATATTTTTAATCTAATCACACCCTTGCATTAACTTCAAGAACCATTTTTTGACACATCACTTCCTTTAACCTTTGAGCAAAATTAGCACCGCCGAAAAGCGCGATAAGCTATATCTTCTCGGTAATGAGCTCCGGTAAAATTAATTTTTGCTACACCACGATAAGCAGTATCTACAGCTTGTCGCAAGTTCCCCCCTAAAGCAGTAACGGCTAAAACACGTCCTCCTGCCGTAACAATTTTCCCTTCTTGCTTAGCCGTACCACTATGAAAAACGAGAACTTCTTTAGGTACTTCCGTCAACCCTTTAATTTCAAAGCCGGTTCGATAAGTTCCGGGGTAACCGCGGGAGGCCATCACCACAGTAGCACAAGCCTCTTCTTGCCACATCTTTTTACTATTTATTGCAGACAAAGCCCCTAATTCCTTTGCCCATTTTTCTAGTTCCCCTGTGCATACCGCTAAGAGAATCTCCACTAAGTCACTCTTTAAGCGTGGCAAAATTACTTGAGTTTCCGGGTCACCAAAACGCACATTATACTCTAAGACACGTGGGCCTTGTTCGGTAATCATCAACCCGGCATATAAAACACCTTTAAAAGTTCGCCCTTCCTTAGCCATGGCTTGAACTGTTGGTTGTAATATTTGTTCCAGCACTATGTGACATAGCTCAGGTGTGGCTACCGGTGCTGGGGAATAAGCCCCCATCCCTCCGGTATTTGGTCCTTTGTCCCCAGCAAAAACCCTCTTATGGTCTTGTGCTGAAACCATTGGCACAACAGTCTTTCCATCACAAAAAGCCATTAAACTTAATTCTTCTCCTACTAAAAACTCTTCGATAATTACTTTTTCTCCGGCTGCTCCAAAAGCTTTCTCCACAAGAATTTTTTCGATAGCTTGCTCTGTTTCGGCCAAAGTAGAGCAAATTAAAACACCCTTACCTGCAGCCAAACCATCGGCCTTCACCACCCAAGGACCACTTATTTCACGGGCAAAGTCTCGGGCCGGCTGTACTTCATTAAAAACTTCATAACGAGCTGTAGGGATTCTATAACGAGTCATTAAGTCCTTAGCAAAAACTTTACTCCCTTCAAGTTCTGCCGCCTGTTTATTAGGACCAAAAGCTTTAACCCCCACTTCTTCTAAAGCATCAACAAGCCCTAAAGTAAGAGGAAGTTCCGGTCCCACAACTACTAAATCAATCCTCTCTTTTTGACAAAAGCGAACTATTTCCCCAATATCTTCAACCTTTAGCGGCACAAGTTCCGCTAAAGGAGTCATCCCTACATTGCCGGGTGCACAATAAATTTTTTCTACCCGTTTACTTTGGGCTAATTTCCAAACAAGGGTATGCTCACGTCCACCACTGCCAATTACTAAAATTTTTAACTTAGTCACCCCGCTTCCCTCCTAATGTTTAAAATGCCTCATACCTGTAAAGACCATTACAATTCCATATTCATCAGCTTTAGTAATCACATCTTCATCCCGAATTGAACCACCGGGCTGGATAATTGCGCTAATACCAGCTTGTGCCGCTACCTCTACCGTATCAGAAAAAGGAAGAAAAGCATCAGAAGCTAAAACTGCACCACGCACCTGTTCTTTAGCTTGTTCTAAAGCAATTTTGGCTGCTCCTACTCTATTCATCTGCCCGGCACCTACACCTAGAATTTGTTTATTTTTCGTCAAAACAATAGCATTAGACTTAACATGTTTAACAATCTTCCACGCATAAAGAAGTTCTGCAATTTGCTCTGCAGTTGGTTTTTTCTTGGTCACCACTTTTAAATCAGTAGCCGTAATTTTAGCCTGATCCCTTTCTTGTAATAAGAAACCGCCACTCACAGGTTCTAGCCAATAGTCCTGATCCTCTGTTATTTGTTCACCCATCTCTATAAGTCGTAAGTTTTTCTTAATCGCTAAAATAGTACGAGCTTCCTCACTAAAAGAAGGAGCAATAATTACTTCCAAAAAAATTTTCTTTATTTCTGCAGCTGTTTTGTAATCTACCTCTCGATTTAAAGCCACTATGCCTCCAAAAGCGGAAAGAGGGTCCGACTCATAGGCCTTAAGATAAGCCTCATGTATATCTTTCCCTACCGAAGCACCACAAGGATTGGTATGTTTAATAATGGTCACGGCAGGAGCCGAAAATTCAGTCACAATAGACCATGCCGCTTCTATATCCACTAAATTATTATAAGATAATTCCTTGCCTTGTAATTTTTTAGCACCAGTTAAAGTTCCTTGCCGTTCATCTCTAAAACGGTAAAAGGCGGCCTTTTGATGTGGGTTTTCGCCATAACGTAAATCCTGGATTTTTTCACCTTCCCAAAAACAATACCGGGGAAAGTCAGCTTCGGCAAAAACTTTACTTAAATATTGACTAATCGCCACATCATACGAAGCTGTATGCGTAAAAGCTTCTAAAGCTAATTTTTTTCTTGTCGCTAAAGATATTTCACCCTCTTGGCGTAACTGCTGTAAAATTATCTCATAATGAAGAGGATTAACAATAACAGTAACCCGTTCATAATTTTTAGCAGCAGCACGAACCATTGTCGGCCCGCCAATATCAATATTTTCAATAGCTTCCTCTAAAGTAACATCCGCTTGCGCAATAGTTTCTCTAAAAGGATAAAGGTTAACTACTACTAGATCTAAAGGTTCTATCCCTAAATCGGCTATCTGTTTCTGATGTTCAGCGGTTTGTCGCGCCAGAATACCTCCCTGAATTTTAGGATGCAAAGTTTTTACTCTTCCTCCTAGAATTTCGGGGAAACCTGTCACTTCAGAAACAGCCGTCACCTCCACTCCGGCCCTACTAAGAGTTTGCGCTGTTCCCCCTGTAGAAATAATTTTATACCCTAAGTCTTGCAAACCTTGGGCAAAATCAATAATACCTGTTTTATCAGATACACTAATTAAAGCACGTTTACTCACTTATTTGTTCCTCCTCGATAATAATTACTTTACGCCCTTCACAACAGATTCTTCCTTTACTGAGAAGCTGAATCACCTGAGGATAAAGCTGATGCTCTTCCTGAAGAATTCGTTGGGCAAGGCTTTCTTCTGTATCATCAGGATAAACAGGCACTACTGCCTGTGAAATTATAGGACCGGTATCTACCCCTTCATCCACAAAATGTACTGTACAACCACTATAACGAACCCCATACTCTAAAGCCTGCCTTTGTGCATTAAGACCTGAAAAAGCAGGTAAAAGCGAAGGGTGAATATTCAAAATAGGGATAGCCACACCACGAATAAAAACAGGAGAAAGAATACGCATAAAACCGGCCAAAAGCAAATAATCGACAGTAAAGCCCTTGATTACTTCCATAAGTTTTTTTTCATAAGCTTCGCGAGTCAAAAATTCTTGCGGATTAACACATAAAGCAGGAATTTTTTTTTGTTTTGCTCGTTCTAAAGCTAAAGCATTTTCCTGATCACTAAGTACCACCACAACTTCCGCATTTATCCGTCCCTCCTGACAGGCATTCATAATTGCTTGCAAATTAGAACCTCTCCCGGAGGCCAAAACCGCCAAACGTAGTTTTTCCATTTATTTAAGCCCCCTTATTGTAACCCCAGGGCTACCTGCTACTACTTGTCCGAGAAGATAAGCTTCTTCCCCCATTTCCTTTAACCACTTAACTAATTGAGCACCATTTTCGGCCTCTAAAATTAAAACAAAACCAATCCCCATGTTAAAAGTGCGTAACATTTCTAAAGTCTCGATTTGCCCACCTTGGGCCAAAAGATTAAAGACTGCCGGAACAGGCCAAGAGCCATATGTAATTTCTAAATGACAAGTAGAAGGTAAAACACGTGGTGGATTTTCTAAAAGTCCTCCTCCTGTAATATGAGCCATCCCTTTGATGGAGAATTTCTGTAAAATTTGTTGCACCAATTGTACATAAATGCGTGTCGGTTTTAATAATTCTTCCCCTAAAGTACAACCTAGTTCTTCCACAAACCTCTCTGGTGACCAATTATAAACCTCAAAAAAAATCTTACGGGCTAAAGAAAAACCGTTAGAATGAAGCCCCGTGGCAGGAAGCCCCACTACTACATCTCCCGGCATAATTGTCTGCCCATCAATTACTTTTTTTCGTTCTACCGCCCCGACAACAAAACCGGCAACATCATATTCACCGGGACGATAAAATCCCGGCATTTCTGCTGTTTCGCCCCCAATTAAAGTACAACCGGCCTGCAGACAACCTTCCGCAATCCCCTTAACTATCTCGGCAACCTGTTGCGGGTTTAATTTACCCACCGCTATATAATCCAAGAAAAAAAGCGGTTCCGCACCGGAAACAAGAATATCATTGGCACACATGGCTACACAATCAATGCCAATCGTATCGTGCTTCCCCATTTTATGGGCTATAGCCAGTTTTGTTCCTACACCATCAGTACCGGAAACTAAAACAGGCTCTTTATATTTTTCTACATCCAAGGCAAAACAGGAACCAAAACCTCCTAAAGTTCCTAAAACCTCCGGTCGCATTGTCTGAGCCACTAAAGGCTTAAACAATTCTACAGCTTCATTACCACAGTCAATATCTACTCCTGCTTCCCGATAAGTCCATCTTTGCTTGGGCTCCATTACCGAGCCTCCTTTCTCTGTCGCGAGGAAATCTCTGAACAATGTTTACCCAATTTCTCCTCAGGCGGTATACCTAAAGAGTATTCCTCATTAAGACAAGCTGTACAAAATCCGGTTTCTTGCTGCAAAGCCCGATATAACCCTTCTATACTTAAATAAGAAAGAGAATCGGCCCCTATGTATTCCCTTATTTCTGCAGGTGATTTTTGAGCCGCAATTAATTGTGCTCTTTCCGAAGTATCAATCCCATAATAACAAGGAGCAATCACCGGAGGTGAAGTAATTAACAAATGCACCTCTGCAGCTCCTCTATTTCGTAAAGTTTTCACAATTTTTTTACTGGTAGTACCCCTCACAATAGAGTCATCAACGACAGCCACTTTTTTGCCTACGACTAACTTAGTCACCGGATTTAATTTTAAACGCACGGCTAAATTTCGTTCATTTTGTTCCGGGCGAATAAAAGTTCTGCCGATGTATCGATTTTTCATTAACCCCATATCAAAAAAAAGATTAAGGGCTTCTGCATAACCAAGTGCCCCGGCTATACCTGAATCAGGTACCGGAAGAACAATATCTGCTTTTACAGGACTTTCTTTTGCCAACTCTCGCCCCATGGCTCTACGTGCTTCCATCACGTTAATGCCATCAATATTGGAATCAGGACGTGCAAAATAAATAAATTCAAAAACACAAAGCGCCCGCTCTACAGAAGGCAAAAAACGTCGCGAATGAAGCCCTGCTTGGTCAATAACCACAATTTCTCCCGGAGCTACATCTCTAATAAATTCCGCACCTAAAACATCTAACGCACACGATTCAGAGGCAAGCAGATAAGCATTATCCATTTTGCCAAGACAAAGTGGCCGATTACCATAAGGGTCTCTAACCCCAATTAATTTATCTTCAGTCATGACTACTAACGCATAACTGCCTTGAATATCACGCATCGCTTTCAGCAAAGCTTCTTCCAATAAACCTTGTCCATAACGAGCAATTAAATTAACCATAATCTCGACATCAAGAGTTGATTGAAATACAGAGCCGTCAGCCGCCAATTTTTCTTTTAATTCTTGCGCATTAATTAAATTCCCATTATGAGCTATCGCTAAGTTGCCCTTTAAATATTGACAAACAAGAGGTTGAGAATTAACGGCCAAGCCGGAGCCCATTGTCGAATACTGTACATGACCTATCGCCATGTGTCCCGTCAAATCAGTTAAAACTCGATCCGAAAAAACATCAGCAACGAGACCCCTTCCTTTATGAACTTTAATTCCTTGCCCATCAGAAACGGCAACTCCTGCACTTTCTTGCCCACGATGTTGTAAAGCATATAAGGCATAATGAGTTAAGCGAGCCACATCTTTTTCCGAGCCATAAATACCAAAAACACCACACGCTTCTTCCAGTTTATCGGCTTGACCCAGAAATTCCTCTCCTGCTTTTTTGTTTATCCCTGCATGAAACATGGTATTGCCCTCCGATACTTTTCCTCCATCTCTGCTAATTCGACCTTAACTTTCCAGCCCGAACCAGCAATACTTAAAACTTCTCCGCCTACACTGCCGATCACTTTATACGGCACTTGCAACTTTTTTAAAGACTGTAAAACCGTATCGATTTTACCTTTCCGGATAGAAATAATTATGCGCGATGGAGATTCCCCAAAAAGCATACCACTCGGACGAAGATTTTCAGTAAGAGCAACTTCAGCACCAATTTTCCCCGCCAAACAACATTCGGCTAAAGCTACGGCCAAGCCACCTTCAGAACAATCATGTGCCGAAACAGCAAGTTTCAGCTTGATTAATTCTAATGTAGCTTGTTGCACCTTTTTTTCCAATTCCAAATCTATTTCCGGTGTTTTACCTGCTTCTAACCCATGAATGATACTAAGATATGTACTAGCTCCCAATTCATCTTTATTTTGACCTAAAAGAATAATAATATCTTCTTCTTCTTTAAAACCAGGCGTTGTTACCTGGGATAAATCTTCTATTAAACCCACCATTCCTACAATAGGAGTAGGATAAATAGCTTCACCCTTTGTTTCATTATAAAAACTGACATTGCCTCCCACAACCGGAGTTTCTAAAACTTCACAAGCCTTACTCATTCCTGCTACAGTTTCCTTGAACTGCCAAAAAACTTCCGGCTTTTCGGGGTTACCAAAATTCAAACCATCTGTTAAAGCTAAAGGAACAGCTCCTACACACACTAAATTACGTGCTGCCTCGGCCACCGCAATCTGTCCACCACGATACGGATCTAAATAAACATAACGTGAATTGCCGTCTACCGTCAAAGCAATACCTTTATTATATCCCTTTATTCTAAGCACAGCTGCATCACTACCCGGCGGAACTACAGTATTTGTCCCCCCCAAATAATCAAACTGACTAAAAACCCATTCCTTACTAGCTATCGTTGGTGTTCCCAGTAAAGTCAAAAGAACTTTACCATAGTCCTCCATTTCCGGCAAAGTGCCCAAGTCATACTCTTGTGCTGGAGCTAAATATTCAGGTTCCTGAGCTTCGCGGTCATAACGTGGACATAACTCTGTTAAGGCCTGGGCCGGAACCTGAGCTACTATTTCTGCTCCTTCTTTAATCGTCATTAAACCGTCCACCGTAACCTGACCAATCTGAGTAGCTTCTAAATCCCATTTTTGAAAAATAGCCTGTATTTCTTCTTCTCTTCCTTTTTCCACGACAAAGAGCATCCGTTCCTGAGATTCAGATAAAAGAATTTCATAAGGAGTCATACCTTCTTCGCGACAAGGTACCTTAGCTACATCCATTTCTATTCCCGTTCCGGCGCGTGAAGCCATTTCACAAGAAGAACTAGTTATTCCGGCAGCTCCTAAATCTTGCATACCGACAATATAACCTGTTTTAAGTACTTCCAAACAAGCCTCCATTAACAGTTTTTCCATAAAGGGGTCACCGGTCTGTATAGCGGGAACCCGCTCCTCCGAAGCTTCACTCAATTCTTCTGAAGCAAAAGTAGCCCCATGAATACCGTCTCTTCCCGTACGGGCCCCAACTAAAAAAACAGGATTGCCGGGTCCTTTCGCTAACCCTTTCGCCAAATCTTCATGTTTCATAATTCCTACGCACATCGCATTAACTAAACAATTTTCTTCATAAGAAGGATGAAAATAAACTTCTCCCGCTACGGTAGGAATCCCCATACAATTACCATAACCGGCGATACCTGCTACTACACCCTCAAAAAGATAACGTGTTTTTTTATTCTTCAAAGAACCAAAACGTAAAGAATTAAGAGAAGCAATCGGTCTAGCCCCCATCGTAAAAATATCACGAATAATTCCGCCTACTCCTGTCGCTGCACCTTGATAAGGCTCGATAGCCGAAGGATGATTATGGCTCTCAATCTTAAACACGACTGCCTGCCCATCACCAATATCTACTACCCCGGCATTCTCCCCCGGGCCTTGCAAAACTCTCTGCCCCGTAGTAGGAAACTGTTTTAAAACATTCTTTGAATTTTTATAACTACAATGTTCGGACCACATGTGGTCCGAACATTGTAGTTATAAAAATTCAAAGAATGTTTTAAAACA
>DUTO01000055.1 GCA_012842035.1 Clostridia bacterium
ATTATCAGGACCGGTCTCACCGGCAGCACCAGCCGTCTGTGCTTGCTGATACATCTTAGAGGTTAATTTATACAACTCATTAGTTAAAGCCTCTGTTTTATTTTTTATCTCCTCAAGATTACCACCTTCTACAGCTTTTTGCAAAGCCTCTTTGGCTTGATTAATATTATCTTTATCTTCTTGGGTAGCTTTCTCACCAGCATCTTTTAAAGCTTTTTCCGTCTGATAAATAAGATTATCGGCCTGATTTTTTACTTCTACTTCTTCTTTAAGTTTTTTATCTTCGGCCGCATGTTTCTCAGCTTCTTTAACCATTTGCTCAATTTCTTCATCATCTAAACCGGAAGAAGAGGTAATCGTAATCGCCTGTTCTTTTCCTGTTCCCAAATCTTTGGCCGAGACATTAACGATACCATTAGCATCAATATCAAATTTAACTTCAATTTGGGGTATACCACGTGGAGCCGGAGGAATACCAGTCAACTGAAAACGTCCTAAAGTTTTATTATAGGCAGCCATCTCTCTTTCACCCTGTAAGACATGAATCTCGACAGAAGTTTGGTTATCAGCGGCAGTTGAGAAAACCTGACTTTTAGAAGTAGGAATCGTCGTGTTTCTTTCAATTAGCTTTGTAAACACTCCCCCCAAAGTTTCAATACCTAAAGAAAGAGGTGTTACGTCTAAAAGTAAGACATCTTTAACTTCACCCGCCAATACTCCGGCTTGAATTGCTGCCCCGATAGCCACACATTCATCAGGATTAATTCCTTTAAAAGGTTCCTTACCAATCACCTTAGTAATTGCTTCCTGCACAGCAGGAATTCGCGTTGAACCACCCACTAACAACACCTTATCAATATCATTAACTTCCAACCCCGCATCTTTTAAAGCTTGACGAGTAGGCCCCATTGTCGCTTCCACTAAATCAGCTGTAAGTTCGTTAAATTTAGCTCTCGTTAAATTCAAATCGAGATGTAAAGGTCCTTCAGTTGTAGCCGTAATAAAAGGCAAATTAATCGTAGTAGTCATCAACGAAGAAAGTTCATGTTTAGCTTTTTCCGCTGCTTCCCGCAAACGTTGCATGGCCATACGATCTTTTTCTAAATCTAGCCCACTTTGTTTCTTAAACTCTGCGACCATCCACTTAACAATACGTTCGTCAAAGTCATCACCACCCAAACGATTGTTTCCGCTAGTGGCTTTAACTTCAAAAACACCTTCACCCAGTTCTAAAATAGAAACATCAAAAGTTCCTCCCCCCAGGTCAAAAACTAAAATTGTCTGGTCTTCCTCTTTTTCAATCCCATAAGCCAAAGCAGCGGCCGTCGGTTCATTAATAATCCGCAATACTTCCATCCCTGCTATTGTCCCGGCATCTTTAGTTGCTTGACGTTGGGAGTCATTAAAATATGCCGGAACAGTAATTACCGCCTGGGTTATTTTTGTCCCTAAATAACTTTCGGCATCGGCTTTCATCTTTTGTAGAATCATCGCCGAAATTTGTTGAGGAGTATAATCTTGATCATCAATACGCACTTTATAATCTGAACCCATTTCCCTTTTCACAGACTGAATCGTACGTTCAGAATTAGTAATCGCCTGCCTTTTCGCTACTTGCCCTACTAATCTTTCTTCTGTTTTCGAAAAAGCTACTACAGAAGGAGTTGTTCTACTACCTTCAGAACTGGGAATAACTACCGGTTCCCCTCCTTCCATACAAGCCACACAAGAATTAGTCGTTCCCAAGTCAATACCTATTACTTTTCCCATAAGTTCATTCCTCCTTATCGCTCAAAACCATTAATAAATAAATGTTTATTCACATTTTGCTACCTTCACCATGGATACTCTAAGTACCTTATCTTTAAAACAATATCCTTTACGGATTTCTTCAACCACCTGATTATCAGCAACACCATCTTCGGCCGGAACTTGCATCACTGCTTCATGTAAATGAGGGTCAAAATCTGCCCCTACAGCTTCAATTGGTGTTAACCCCTCTTGGCGCAATATTTCTTTAAACTGTTTAGCAATCATCTGTAAACCAATAAAAGTCTTCTGTGTTTCCTCGTTTTGCTCAGCAAGAGAAAGCATGGCCCGCTCTAAATTATCTAAAACAGGCAATAGTTTTTCCACTAATTCACAACAAGCATAGTGAAACAATTCTTCTTTCTCCTTAGTACTTCTTTTACGATAATTAGCAAATTCAGCTTGAATTCTAAGCAGTTTATCTTGAAGTTCGGCTAATTCTTTCTCTTTTTGGGCCAAAAGAGCATCTTTTTCAGCTATTTTTTTAATCAAGTCATCATTACCCCTGACTTGATTTTCCTCCACTCCCTCTTGTTCCCTATCCTCTTGTTTCAAATTTTCAACTTTGAAACTGATGAGAGATAATGAGC
>DUTO01000056.1 GCA_012842035.1 Clostridia bacterium
TACTATTTGTAATAAATCATTATTTAAATACTTATACATACCTACTACACTATTTATAATCACTAACCCACTAAATAAAAGTGCTGTGCTTAACCCTGCCTTTTTCCCATACCAAAATCCGGCTAAAGTTATCGGTAGACAAAAAAACACGCCATAAAAGAAATATTGATTTAAAAATAAATTATAATATAAAGCTAAAACACTACACAAGCAAATGAGAATTCCCACAAGCAAAACTTGACAACAACGCTTATAATTGAACACATATTGTTTACCTTTTAATTTAAAGCCTAAAGACAATTTTATTCCTCCTCTGTAATCAAAAATAAAATTATAATCGGAATTAGAATTTTCCCATGGTTCAATAAAAATAATCAATATTTCAAATATTCAACGCTGATATCTTCTTTTCCTTCTAAACCTAAAATTATTTTAAATAAAAATGCTTTCTATTGCTAATAAAGCTAGCTACAATAGAAAGCATTCTAACTATTTTGACTACACATAAACCCCACTATGCCGTGATGCCGTCGTTTTGAACCTGCGCTCAGCAGGTGGGTGCCCTCCTAATTGCTTTTTGTGTCCTATCTAAGTAGGCTTACAAGCTACAACCAGAGTCCAGGCTCCCAATGTAAAGGTGTTGGCTCAAAACTAAGCGGCTTATCTCACGAGCACCGCAGGGTGAAACTCCATTAACTTCTTTGTACTTTCATGTTAACACAACATTAAGTGATTTTCAAGGTCAAAACTGTACTGTTTTAAATTAACTTTTTGCTAAATTTTTCTTATTTTTGAGCACGATTAACTTTAATATGAAGTTCCCTTAATTGGTGAGGCGATACAGTTGAAGGTGCCTGAGTCATTAAATCCATAGCACTTTGTGTCTTGGGAAAAGCAATCACATCTCTAACCGTATTTCTTCCGGCCATCAGCATCACTAAACGATCGATGCCTAAAGCAATTCCCCCATGAGGTGGAACACCATATTCAAAAGCATCTAAAAGAAAACCGAATTTTTCATGAGCTTCTATTGACGATAACCCTAACGTTTTAAACATTAATTCCTGTACATCTCTTTGATGAATCCTAATACTTCCTCCCCCAATTTCCACACCATTAAGAATAATATCATAAGCCTTAGCCCTTACCTTTTGTGGCTCTGTTTCCATTAAGACAAGATCCTCATCCCTAGGAGAAGTAAAGGGATGATGCATGGCTACCCATCTTTTTTCTTCTCCATCATATTCTAAAAGAGGGAAATCAACGACCCACAAAAAATTAAACTCCTCTTGATTAATTAAAGCTAACCGTTTTCCTAATTCTAAACGTAAATGACCTAAAGAAGCAGCGACTACAGCAGGCTCATCAGCTACAAAAAGAAGTAAATCACCGGGCTTCCCCTCTAGCTTCTTCACAATACTAGCCAGTTCTTCTGCAGTAAAAAACTTCATAATTGGCGATTTTATTCCCTCTTCTGTCAGGATAAAATAAGCTAACCCTTTCGCTCCATAAATACCGACAAATTTTGTTAAGTCATCAATCTCTTTACGTGAATAATGTCCACAACCCGGTGCCTTGATCCCTTTAACTTGTCCACCCTTCTCCAAAACTTTAGTAAAGACCTTAAACTCACAATTTCTAACTTCCTCACTTAGATCGACTAATTCCATGCCAAACCGCAAATCGGGTTTATCCACACCAAAACGACTCATTGCTTCTTGATAACTTAAACGTGGCAAAGGTGTTTTTATTTCTACACCTAAACACTCCTGGAAAAGCTTAACCAGCATTTCTTCCATCATGGTTAAAATATCTTCTTGTTCAACAAAAGACATTTCGATATCTAATTGCGTAAATTCCGGCTGGCGATCCGCTCGCAAGTCTTCATCACGAAAACAGCGAACAACCTGATAATATTTATCAAAACCGGCCACCATTAACAGTTGTTTAAAAAGCTGTGGTGACTGAGGAAGTGCAAAAAATTCACCCTCGTGAAGACGACTGGGCACTAAATAATCCCGAGCTCCTTCCGGTGTGCTTTTCGTCAACATTGGTGTTTCAATTTCTAAAAAACCTTGGGCATAAAAATAATCACGAATTACTTTAATCGCTTGATGGCGCAAAATTAAACCCTTCTGCATCACCGGACGCCGTAAATCTAAATAACGATATTTCAAACGAATATTCTCGTCAACATCTACTTCATCATCAATATAAAAAGGAGGAGTTTTAGCTTTACTCAAAATGCATAATTCTTTCGCTGTCACCTCTATTTCTCCTGTAGCTAAATTAGGATTAACTGTACCTTCAGGACGTAAATTTACTGTACCTACTACCGCAAGAACATCTTCATTTCTTACCGTTTCCGCTTTTTGAAAAAGAGCTGTACCTTTTTCCGGATTAAAAACAACCTGAACTCTGCCTTCTCTATCTCTTAAATCAATAAAAATTACCCCTCCATGGTCTCTCCGACGATGCACCCAGCCCATCAGGGTTACCTCTTTTCCTATAAAATCTTTATTTACTAAACCACA
>DUTO01000057.1 GCA_012842035.1 Clostridia bacterium
AAGGAAAATCTGCGTAAAAGGGGAAGTTATCTTTTCGTTTTGTCCAAATACTGCTACAGAATAATAGGCAGGATTCTTGCGCAAAACCGAGGCTTCTCCTTTGAGGAAGAAGCCTTTTTTCATGCCCCTTTTAGGAAGGAGAGGGAAAATGCCAACTAAAACTGAAGCCCTCATTAAGCAAATCGCTATAGCTAAAAAATCGAGTATAGAACAGCTTGTCCCCGTTTTAGCGGGGGAAGATAATCGCCCACTCTGGCAAAAAGCTGATGAGATTAGAAAAAAATATTGTGGCAATGAAGTTCATTTGAGAGGGATTATTGAATTCTCCAACTTTTGTCGCTGTAATTGTCTTTACTGTGGCTTAAGAAAAGAAAACAAAGTCCTCCCCCGTTACAGAATGAAACCGGATGAAATTGTTGCTATCGCTAAAGACGCCTATCAAGTCGGCTATAAAACCATTGTCCTCCAATCCGGTGAAGACCCTTACTATACTAAAGAAGTCCTTTCTTATGTCATCAGAAAAATAAAAGAGCTGGGTGAGATAGCAGTGACTCTAAGCATTGGAGAAAGAGAATATCAAGAATATGCTCAGTGGAAAAAAGACGGGACAGACAGATATTTACTAAAACACGAAACAGCAGATAGTGTTTTATATCAAAAGCTCCACCCTCACTCTTCTCTAGAAAAAAGGATTGAAGGTCTTAGGTGGCTAAAAAGCTTAGGCTACCAAACAGGAAGTGGCTTTATGGTGGGACTGCCGGGACAAACTCTGGAAACAATCGCCCAAGACCTCTTGCTTTTAAAAGACCTGGATGTGGAAATGGCAGGTATTGGTCCCTTTATTCCTCATCCTCAGACACCACTGGGTCAAGAAATTAAAACTATCGACAGCAGTCTTTTAACCTTAAAAGCAGTGGCTCTCGCCAGAATTATCCTCAAAAGAACACATCTACCCACCACTACAGCCCTTGAAGTAGCTACAAACACTAATGCCTTTTGCGCCGGAGCCAATGTGATTATGAGAAAGGTGGAACCCCTTGCCTACCGCCAACTTTATGAAATCTACCCTCAAGCTTTTGACGAGGAAAAAACACTGGCTCAGGAAAGAAAAGCAGTAGAAGAATATATCCGCAGTTTTGGCCGAACCGTCTCTACAACTAAAGGTGACGCCATTAAGATAGAGCAACAAAAATATGAGGAGGCTGATTAATTATGCAAGAATTTAAAAGTTACCAAGCTACAGAATTTATTAATGATACTGAAATCCTGGCATCTCTCGAATTTGGTAAAAAGAAGGCCCAAGATAAAGCCTATGTGCAAGAACTATTGGCTAAGGCTAAAAAAGCGAAAGGACTCACCCATAGAGAAGCGGCTACACTTTTGCATATTAAGGATGAAACAATACTGCAAGAAATGTTTAAAACAGCAAAATATATTAAAGAAAAAATCTACGGAAAGCGAATCGTCCTCTTTGCTCCTCTTTATGTCAGCAACTACTGTGTTAATAATTGTGCTTACTGTGGCTATCATCAAAGTAATAAAGATTTAGTTAGAAAAAAATTGACCATGGAAGAATTAAAAGATGAAGTA
>DUTO01000058.1 GCA_012842035.1 Clostridia bacterium
TCGGCCGCACGCATAATTACTTCATGACTAAACTTCCAAAGATTAGACCACTTTAAATACATTTCACGTTGCGGGTGAGTTACTCCCCCATACTGCCCCACACATTTTTTTACCTCGCTTATTTTATACTGAGTCCAATCTAAGTCATTCATAAAAGAAACTAATTCCTCCACAGTTTGTACACCCTGAACATAAATTTTTTTAGCAATAGGCTGATATTTTTGTAAAGTATTTTGACCTCTGGCAAAACATAATTGCAAAAAAATTAAAATAAAATCCGTTGACCAACCGTATTGAAGATTAAATTCCTGCAATACTTGCTTTTCTTTTAAGGTCACAGAAAGAGTCCCTCTTACTTGGTCAAGCCATTTAATAATTTTACTATAATCAAACTCACCCTGTCTTTTTCCCGTTGCCATTTCAGAAACATCCTCAGTTTTCTTCTGTTTCTGCCAAAGATAATACAAATTATGCCACAGTGGGAAAAAAGAAATCTTTTTTGTTTCGCCATCTCCTACCCAACTAGCCCAACCTTCGGCCAAACTCCATTTTATCCAAGGGTTTTTTACTAATTCCGCTGCCGAAAGAGACTTCTTGCTTCCGGCCATCGCCAATAATAAATAACCCAAATTTTCCGGAGAAAGATTTAATGCTTGAAGATTATTAAGTAAAGCAAGAGGAACAACTATTTGTCCTTCGGCCATCATCCAGGCAAAATATTCCGGTTCTTGCAACTAAATCACTCTCCTTTTTAATAATCCAAAGACTTGAAAAAAACATGAACACCGTAAACAATCAACCCTGTTAAATATTCAATATGTTGCTGAACATCTGCTTGAACTTTTTTTGCTAAATCCGGAAGAAAAGTATTATAACGAGCCGTTACTTCTAACCTGATAGTTACCCCTTCTTCCTTCATGTTCACAACAACTCTATTCACCCGCGTTATTCCGGGAATCTGAACTGCAAAATAAGTTGCAATCTGCACAATTACATATTCAGAAATAAGCAACTTCCCTATTAAACTAAATTTTGGTCGCAGAATTGATTTTTCGCCAATTTGTTGTCGCGGCTCATTCTTTTTTTTAAAAAAATATTTCAAAGGGTCTACTAAATAACCCGGAAAATCCGCTTTTAACTCTATGGTCGGCACAGGTATAACATGCATACCATGACTTGTACGCAACTCTCGGGCCATCTTTATTTCTCTTTCTGTAGCAATATCCTCAATTTTTATCACACGCATAGGTTCAGGGAGCTCTAAAGCCGCCGTAATATGCTCGATCATATGTAATGACGTCCCTAAAACAAGTATTTTTGTTGGCTTAAGCTTAGCTAAACATTCCTTAATTTCCTTAGCATGTTCAGGGTCATAAAAAATAGCTCTTTTCACAGCAGCAAAGGTTGTTGCTTCTCTCTTGGCAGATTTGCCCGCCAGTTTACAACCATCTTTGATCAAAAGACCATCATCAATAACTACCTCTATCCCATTTTCATAAGCCACCGTCATGGCACGATGACTTTTTCCCGTACCACTTGAACCAACTAAAGCATATACTTCCATCCTTGTTTCACCTTTCTATCTATCACCCAAACAGACAATATCTCATAAGTCTAAGCATCTACTACGAATATATTATATAATAATTAAGGATGTAGCAAGTTAATCTAGCGAGGCGAATTATTCATCATTTTTCTTTGTCTTCGTTGACAGCAAGAAATAACTATATTAAGATACATATAATTTAATTAATGTAAGGAGAATCTCATTATGTTTATCAAAGATATTTTTACAACCAAAAAACAACCTGTTTTGTCCTTTGAAATATTTCCGCCTAAAAAAAATAGTCCTCTGGAAACTATCTATACTACAATTGAAGGCTTAAAGCACTTAAATCCTGATTTTATTAGTGTCACCTATGGAGCAGGTGGAAGTAATAAAGATAGAACTGTAGAAATCACTTCCCTCATTAAACACAAATACGATATTGAATCTCTCGCTCACCTAACTTGTATCTCTTCAACTAAAGATGAAATTAAAAACATCTTGACTACCCTAAAAAACAATAAAATTAAAAATATTCTTGCCCTCAGAGGTGATTTACCTCAAGATCCAAACTTTAAATTTCCTACGCCTCTGCACTATAACTATGCCAAGGATTTAATTAAGCAAATTAAACAAGAAAACCATTTTAGCATTAGTGCTGCCTGCTACCCGGAAGGGCATATTGCTTGTAATAATCTGGCTCAAGATATAGAATATCTCAAAGAAAAAGTAGAAGCCGGAGTAGATTTTCTGATTACACAATTATTTTTTGACAATGAACATTTATATGACTTTATGGATAAAATAAGGAAAGCAGGAATCACCGTGCCTGTGACAGCAGGAATTATGCCTTTGCTAAGCAAAAATCAAATAAAACATTGTCTCACTTTAAGTAAAACTACTTTACCTCCCAAATTCACTAGAATCCTAGAAAAATACGGAGATAAACCGGAAGTATTGCAAGAAGCAGGAATTGCTTATGCAACGAACCAAATAATCGACTTACTAGCTTGGGGTGTTGATGGTATCCATATTTATTCTATGAACCGTCCCCAAACAGTACAACGCATAGTAGAAAACATTTCCACCTTTCGCGATTTAATTAAAAAATAAAGTCAGAAAATTATTCTTCTACTTCGAATCGGTCTAAGCCAAGTGCATCAGTAATAATCTTTTGAATATCACCCATAATTTTAATCATCCTATATTCTGCTTGCAGATAATCCTGAACAGTAGGATGAAATTGTAGAACTTCGGACATTTTTTCAAACTCTTCCTTTTTTTCCAGGGATACTTCCTGCCCTAACATTTGTAAAGTTTGAATTTCAAATTGTTTCGCCTGAAAGTCATGAAGCACCTTCTGACTTTCTTCATTTTTTTCAAGCTGCTTTTGAGCTGCTTTAAGGTCCCGGTATTCAGAACTTGCTCTGATCGCACGAGCTAATTTATGAGCCTGATCATAAATCATTTTTCACTTCTCCTTTTCTCCATAATTATCCTGACCAGTATACCCTAATTCTTTTTAAGAATATCTTTTTTTCCATTTAGGCACAATGGGCAACGCTTCATATTCTTCTTTTAACAACCCTAAAATCCATAAATCAACGTAGTTCCCTTCCACAAAAACTTGTTTACGCATCTTCCCCTCCGAAATAAAACCAAAACTTAAAGCACTGCGTAAACCTAAACCATTATTATCATTAACCGAATAATAAGCTTTTTCTAACCCTAACTGATAAAAAACAATATCTAGCAGGAGAATTAAAATATCCACACCATAACCGGCCAAACGCATATCCTTTTCGCCTATCCCTAAAATAATTTCCGCATTGCCATTACGCCGATCAATATTTCGTAAACCTGCCAGTCCAATTGGACGCCGATCATTTTTTCTTTGTACCATATAAACTACTTTTTCCACACGCGGGTCTTGCACATTACCCCCTAAAGTAGCAATCTCCTGCTGAATTGTTTCTAAATCAACACTAGCATATTCGTTATACCCTAAACGAAAGTCCTTATCTACATACCATTTTTGCAATGTCGCCGCATCGCGAAATTCTAACGGACGAAAAATAATTTTTCTACCTTTCCACATAATTCCACCTCATAACTTATCGATAATAACCTTTATTCTTATTATGCCTTATCTCTTTTGTTTAGTGCAAGAGATTAAACATTTTTTGTATGTTTATAAATAAATATCCCAGAAAGAATTTTCGGAGCAAAAAACGTTGATTTTTCCGGCATCACAATCTCGGGATTGTTTATCCCGGCATCGGCTACAGCAATTAACTCTTCAACAGAAACAGGAGCTAAAGCTACGGCCAAATCATACTGTCCGGAGTCAACACATTCTTTCATTTGTTCCAACTCATTTTCAGCATAGTAATCAAAATGGGAAAAATCAGTGATCATTTCCGAAGTTAAGCCTAAATGAGGATATAATTCTTTTTCTAAAATACTACAATCCAAACGCCCCACTACGTCATCAGGTATATTCTGGGCCGGCAACAAATACGCACCTTCTTGCGTATAAATAGCAAAAGAATGTTTTGGCGGTGTTTTAAACTCCTTCACCTTCACCAAAGGAAGCTTTTCTTTAATTTGCGCAAACTTCACTACGCCATTAATAACTCGATTATAAGCCAAAATACGAGCATCAATATCCTCACAAAGATAAGCTAAACAATGAGTTTGTCGATTATAAAGAGAAGCATGGTAACGATGATGTCCATCAGCTATATATAAAGGTTTAGTGGCAATAACTTCTTTGATTAACTGTCCTTCTTTACTCTTCTCCTCTACTCTAAAAATTCTATTTTTAATCCCATGTAATTCAGAAGCTTGCTTAAAATCAGAAACAAACTCGGCTTCTGCCTGATATTTCTTAACTATTTTATCTAGCACTTCTCTCAAAGGGGCCTGGGTGAGCAAAAATACCGGTTCGAAAGTATACCCGGTTTTTTCTCTTAACTCCAATCTCCCCTTAACTTTATCATCGAAAGTCTTCTCATGCCTAATTATTTGACCTTCTTGATAATCAACTACAGCTACTGCCGCAAAAACACCTCTTCTCAGCTCTGCACCATAAACTTGTTCATAAACATAAAAACAAGGTGCCTTTTCTTCCTGTAATATTCCTTTCCTCCTTAAGCACTCTAAAGCATTCTCAGGGTTTTCACCTAACGTAATATGATATAAAGAATCTTCATTCTGTTGTAAAAAAGATTCTAGCTGAGAACCCGATTTAATGACATCATAAGGAGGGCAGGTTGTTTTTTTTAGATTATCTCCCACAGGTCTTAAGCCTGTTAAACCTCTAACCTCTGCCATATTTCTTATACCTCCCAATAACTATTATCTCTCATGAATAGACAACTATAATTTTATGTTAAATTTTCATTTATAGCAATCATTTCACTGTTAAATATCTTTATTCCAAAGCAAGATTTTTTTATCCCGTAATTTACTTTTATCTAATAACACTTCTTTCTCAACGGGTATGGCAATAGTCTGAGGATTTCCATCACTAATATACCTTTGTTCCGGATTATTTTGAAAATAATCTAACCAAAAGGCTATTTCTAAACTACTAGCACGTATACGTGGCAAATGCAAAGGGTCAAAGTCTTTAACTGCAGGACTTAGGGTCGGATTAGCCCCTACCTTCAAAATAGCACGATGTTTATAAGTAAATCCTTCATAAACGCCTGCTACCGCTAATTCATAATTTTGAGGCGAAAGGCCATAAGGCAGTGCAAACGTATCTACTTTATAACCGGGAACAGCTTCTTCCACAAGCTTTGCCAATCCAGCTAATTCTTTTTGGACTTCCTCGGAAGATAACTTACCTAACTTAGGATGAGTCAGGGTATGATTACCAATCTCAAAACCCAAAGCTACTAACTCCTGTAACTTTTCTTGCCAAAAATCCTTTTGTCCAAACGGTGGGTTATTATTAATAAAAAAAGTCGCTGTATGACCAAATAAGGGATGTTGTTTAGCAAAATCCAAAAGAACACCAACAGCACATTCCGGGTCTATTTTTTTAGTACCATCTGCAACTACAAGATAGCGGAAATGTCCTGAATAACTATCATCAAAAGTCAAAATTACCGGAGTTCTTCCGGCCGGAGTGTCAATATTATTATCTAAAAAATTTTGCAAACTAAGCAAAGCATAACCCTGCTCATATAACATCTGTAAATCACGGCGAAAATTAGCCGTAGTTTGAGCCCAGGTCGATTCTTTAGAAGAGCCAATCACATGATACATCAAAATCATTACTTTTCCTGCCTCATTCGCTTGCCAGGTGGCTAACTCTTGTTCCGAAGCATGAACTACTTCTTGTAAGTCCTGTTCTTTGCTCACAGTCTCCAGCTCTCTCGGGACATCTGCTTGCTCTTCCTGAACTATACAACTAACAGAAAAAAATAAAAGAAAAATTACTAAAAAAAACATTAACTTGCCTTTTCTATATTTCATACGAAAACCCCTTTAGTTTCTTTTTCCATATATTTTCAAAAAAATTTGCGCTTCGCAACTAATTGTAGCATAATATAATAGATTAGTCGCTCAAAATATTTGCCTAATCACCAAGGAGGTGTCTTATGAAAATTACTAAAGAAATGTCGATCACCGAGATAGTCCAACAATACCCACAAACTGTAGAAGTATTTAGGCAACATGGCATGGGTTGTCTCGGTTGTGCAGCGGCTCGCTTTGAAACCTTGGCCGAAGGAGCTGCTGTACACGGCATTGACCTCAACAGTTTAATTACAGATTTAAACAAAGCTATTGAAGAATAAGAAAGAATGATTAAAAAAATGCTGCACCTTTTTAAGCAGCATTTTTTTATTTTGACAATTGACTACTTTACAACTTAGCCTAATTATAATTGTTCAATTTTCTCAAAGACATCCTCCATTTGACTTTCTAAAGTCTGGATCGCCGCATTCATTAACTCTGTAACTCTCTTTGATTCTTCAGATTGGTCTTTAACCTTGGTTGTTTCTTGATTTTGCATATCTACGCGATGGATAATTTCTTCGACAAAAGGCTTAATTTTCTTTAATTCTTCATTTGTTTTATCAGCAAGCTTTCTAATTTCTTCAGCAACAACAGCAAAACCACGTCCTTTTTCTCCGGCCCGAGCCGCTTCAATAGCCGCATTAAGAGCTAAGAGATTAGTCTGATCCGCAACTTCACCGATGGTATTGACGATAGGAATCAAATTACGAGTGCGCACAACTACCTCATTAGATATTTGTTCAAAATTACTAATGTTATCAATAATAGAAGAAAACTTCTCAAAAGTAATCTCTGCACTGGAAGAAATTTCATCCACATTTTGAGTTATTTCCTCAAACATTTCCGAAACCTGATAGAGAATATTTTTGATTTTTCTAGCACTATCTTCGGCCTCTATAGACTTTTCTTCAAGCAATCGCTTGTTCTTTTCAGCTAGAGCTATTGACTCTTCAATCATTTTCTTCTCTTCTAAAATTTCTTTTTCACGATACAAATAACAATTATCCGGTTTATTTAAACCATTAAAAATAGCTACCGCCATATCATAACAGGTTCGATAACCACAAGACCTGCAGTTTCGCATATCATCATCAGTTTCTTTATGCATTTTAGCATAAATTTCGCGCAACTCACTTTCTGTCGGCTCTTTAATTTTAATGTTTTTTGATAAATCTTGGTAATAAGTATAGCTAAAGTCATACTCCTTAACAACCTTTTTCAAAAACTTACGTAAGGCTCGCTTGTTTCCCAAATTATTCCTGTTTTTATCAACCCGTTCCGCAATCTTCCCCTCAATCTTATCTATAGATTCATAATGATTAATCGTTCCCGGTCCCATATTACAACCTTTTTCGCAATTAAGAATATCTACCACAAAGGGCAAATAAGCCTTATTTAATTTTATGTCCTTTTCCAAATCGGCTAAATATTTTTCATAAACCAACGGACCTTCAATTTTGGTAATCATTTGCGGCTTTGTTTCGGGATACCAATGCAAATAAGATTCTTTTAAGCCACCGGGAGTGGAAAAATTAACCGCAATCTCTGCCTCCACAATGTCATCAAAACTTCCTTTGGCCATAGCCTCTATGTGAATACCCTTTTGGTGAAACATTTTTTCTAAAGTTTTAAAGGTAATATTGTATTTTATAATTTGGCTATCAACAAACTCGCGCTTTTTGGCTAAACAGGGTGAAATAAAAGCAAATGTATATTGTGGATATTTAGATTTAATATAAACAGCAGCATCATGAACAGGGCTACCACTGGGAGCTAAATGTTTAATTAAATTCGGATGCTCAATTTCAATATATTTAACAACAGCCGGACAGGGCTGAGCAATAATCGGTGGAGTAACTTTTCCGGAAATAAGGGCCTCATGATATGCAGCTATAGTAATTTCAGCACCTAAAGATACATCAAAAACTGCCTTTACTCCTACTTCTTTTAAAGCCGTAATCAAGCGTGAAGCATCAAAATTACAATAAGCCGAAGGAGCAACAAGAGCCACAATGTCCTGACCGGAAGCTAAAGCCTTTTTAAATTCTTCAATATCATCAAGTGGATAACGAGCCGCTTTCTCCTCATTACCGTTATGAGCCTCAATACAAGCTTCAATACAAGCTCCACAACCGATACACATATCGTCATTTAGTTCAACATATTCCCCACTGCCGTCATTACAAAACTTAACCGGACATACCGCTATACACCTATGACAATTAATACAGTTTTCCTCTCTTATGCCCACAACTTTAACCAATTCACTCAACTCTATATCCCCCTTTATAAAAACATCTACTCGACTTCGGTTGTTTTTTTATAATAGTTTTATAATTACTAATTTCGCCTTATTTCATGAATTTCCTCTATTAATTTATAAAATAATCTATATTTTTTCTAAATATTCATCCACATCTTTAACATACGATAGACCAATCCTACATATTGTTACATATGTTTTTTTATGAATCCTTGCCAGAAAAGTCTTCTTCAATGCTATTAATCGCCCAAATCCCTCCGGAACCAACTTTCACAGGCTGAATTAACATTATTTTGTAAGAAGCATTTTTATACATATGTCTTACTACGGCTTCCCCTGTCCCTGAATATTCACCTTTTTCTTTTTGTGATACCAATTTATACTCACCCTGAGCATATAATCCTCTTCGCGGGCCCTCTTTTTTTGCTGCCTCTAATGGATCTAGCCGCCAAGGAAGTTTCCCTTGGTTAGCTGCTTCTTGATCCCTCTGCAACTCATCAAAAAGCTGTTCAATATTACCTAAAGTAACTCCTCTGCGTAAAGGTTCACTTAAATCCATATGTCCTTTAGCCAGCACGTCTACTTTTTTCCCTTCTAACAAAAATTGTACTCTCTGAATATTTTCCAGTTCCGTTAAAGAACGTACGATAGAACCTAACGCCATTAACTCACCGGTACTCCCACCCGGATAATCACGTTCAAACTCTTTAGACAGATTAACATAGGCAGTACCCTCGGAAACCTCTAAAGATAAAAGTCGCGTTGTTTCCGGCAAAGTTGCCCGAAGTTCTTCTGACTGTGGCCCTTTCACCAATTCCTCGATAATTGCCTGTGGTAAATTATCTTTGGCATATTTAATTTCGCGCTCCTCCGGAACTAAATACATTACATCTTCATCAGCAAAATAAAGAGTAGCTAACTGTACTTCTGTTTTAGGATGCGGACTAACCGGTGGCTGATTCTCCCCTCCCTGTTTTTGTTTATCTTGTCCACACCCTACTACCATTAGAAAAAAACACCCCATAATCACCATATAAACTAATAGTTTTTTAAAATAACTTTTTCTCTTCATCAAAACATCTCCCCTTTCTAACTATAATCATACTTCGTAATTATTACAGAAATATTACAGGAAAATTAAAGATTATTAAATCCAGGGAAAATGACTTTAATTTTAGTACCTACACCTTCTTCACTAATCAAATCAATTTGCGCTCTATGCAACTCAGTAATTTGCCGTACTAAAGACAAACCTAATCCCGAACCACCCTGTTCTCGAGAACGGGCCTTATCTAAACGAAAAAACCTTTGCCATACTAAATTCTGAGCATGTTCAGGAATCCCCATTCCCGTATCAACCACCTCAAAAACAATCTCTTCCGCAGCTTGATACAAATTCACCTCAATACTTCCTTTTTCATTAGTATATTTCAAAGCATTATCTAGTAAATTATAAACTAATCTTTCCAGCAAAGTGGCTAAACAAGCCACCTCATCTGTCCCTCGCACATCTAAGCGTTGTCGCAAATATCCCTGTCCCATCAGCTGAATAGCTTTTGTTAATTCTTTCAATGGCGCCGTAGCCTTTCCCGCTAAATAATAACTGATAACAATGACCACAAACAACACCAAGAAGGCTAAACCAAGCAACCGCCAGCTAAAACTTTTTAAATCATAATAGATATCGTTAATATCATGAGAAAGAAAAACAAGCCCCGTTACTTTTTTCCCTACCATAACAGGTACCGTCACATACATGACCCATCCCTCTACCAACCATTTACTACGATCCACATAAATGGCTTGCTCATCTTCCTTAAATAAAAAAAGCTCCTTCTTCTTTTTGTGGACTTCTACGAAGAACAGCTTTAATGCGCGCCAATAATTCTCGCGAATTAAAAGGCTTAGTAATATAATCGTCTGCACCCAATTCTAACCCAATGCTTTTTCTCCATCAAAGACACTAGTTACTTGAAAACCTTCATTTTCAAGGATAGCCGTAAGCCCTTTGACAAATAATTTTTCATCATCAACTAAAAATATTCTCATCACTTTTTGTATTTGATCACTCCTTTTTGCCAATCGAAGGAGGCATTTTACTAGATATTTGAACCATTTTTTCCGCTAAATCAGTTACTTTTTCCCTTAATTTAAAAACGCAATCAACCTCATCTGCTTGCCCACGAACAATATCTTCAGCTAAAGCACGACAAGTAGGAGCACCACACGACCCGCAATCCAGCCCAGGCAAGTCTTTCTGCAAAGTTTCCAGCAGCTCCATCTTTTGCAAAGCCATAGCCATATCTTCATCAAGCCGTAAAACTCCTAAAGGAGTTATCTTTTTCTCCCAAGTTAAGTCTTGCCAGTTAAGAATATCAGGTAGTTCCGGCAATTCTTTGGGTTGGGAATTTACTAAATTATGAATACGCTCCTTAGCCATAAAAGGATTTTCAACTGTCAGAGGTCCACCTACACACCCACCCGTACAAGCCAAACCCTCAATAAAATCTACTTCTTTTAATTTCCCCATCACTACTTCTTCTAACACTTTGCTGACATTAGCAATACCATCAACCGCTAACCGACGAATCCCCGTAAGCAAATTACTTTCTCCACCGGATACGGCCCAACTTACTCCGGCTTCAGTCGCTTTTTGTAATTCAGGAGCTTCTTGTATTTTTTCGACTTTATCACGCAAAAGACCATAAATGCCGGAAATTCCAATCACGCCATCAACAGCAGATTTAGACATCCCAAGGGGATTTTTTACGGCGGTTACCTTTGCGGCACAAGGAGAAATAAAAAAAACACCCACCTCTTCCGAAGAATAACCTTCCTTTGCCATCTTTTCACGAACTAAGGTCGCCGTTACTTCCATAGGAGACTTCAAAGGAATTACTTGATTAATCAATTCCGGAAATTTAACTTGAATTAATCTTAAAACCGCGGGACACGCTGCTGAAATAGCAGGTTTAACAAAATTATTTTTTTGCAAAAACTGATTTATCGCACGACTAACAAATTCCGCACCGTAAGCAACTTCCCAAACTCTATAAAACCCCAGCTCCAATAAGCCGGCCAAAATATGATTAATCGGCACCTGAGAATTAAATTGAGCATACAAACTAGGTGCCGGAAGAGCTATCGGATATTTATATTTTTTAATACTCTCTAAAGTATCCGTCAGAGCCAACTTCGCATGATGTGGACAAATTCTAATACATTCACCACAATCAATACATCGTTCGTCAATTATTTTGGCTTTGCCTTCACGAACCCGAATAGCTTCCGTGGGGCAACGTTTAATACAATTAGTACAACCCCTACATAATTCTTTATCTAAAGTAACTGAGTGAAAATATGAGTTCACCAAACTTCACTCCTTTTATCAACTAATAACCATTTTAATTGTGGTTCCTGTGCCCAATTCTGAAGTAATCGCAAATTCACTTGCACAGCTACGCATGTTAGGCAAACCCATACCCGCTCCAAAGCCCATCTCACGCACGTGTTCCGGCGCTGTAGAAAAACCTGTTTTCATAGCCTTATTTAAATCAATGATACCGGGTCCCACATCAACAACTAAAATCTTCACTACACCGGGCTTAATCTCTGCTTCAATCGTTCCACCCTTAGAATGAATTACTAAATTCATTTCCGCTTCATAAGTAGCAATAGCGACACGCCTAATAAGCGTTCCCGGAAATCCAAGTTGTATCAACCTGTTTTTAAGCTTTGAACTAGCTTCCCCAGCCTCCTTAAAATTCCTCTGCTCAATTGCAAAAGTCATCAGTAACGTATTTTTCTGCTCTATTTTAGCCATAGTCTTTAATTCACCACTTCTTGTAGCAAGTTCTTCTCGGCACCGCTAAAAGCCTGTGCTAAATCCAATAAAATCACTATCCGCTCCTTAAGCTTACCAATACCTTGCAACCCGCAACCAGTTACAACTTGTTGTACAAAAGGTGGTAATGAAGCAATGTTTTTGGCCTGCAAAGATACTACTTCCGAAACATCATCAACAAGAATTCCTACCAACCAACCATCAAGACCAACAATGATAATTCGATTTGTTTCCAGGTTCTCCGTTGTTATCCCATAAAAACGTTTCTTTAAATCAATAACAGGAATAACTTCCTTCCTTAAACTGATAACCCCTTCTATTAATTCCGAACTTTGAGGAAGTTTAACTATTTTCTGTGGTTGAACAATTTCACGAACAGTACCGACAGGAAGCCCAAACTCTTCTGCATTAAGTGAAAAAACTATAAATTGATATTCAACCATAAACAATCCTCCTTTCGCCACTTCGATCAATTTAAGCATCTAAAGTTACTTCTGATATACTTCTTCATTATACAACAATTAATTAGAAACGTACAAATTATCTTAAGCTAATTTGCACAAAGGTTTCTAATCATATACCCTACACCACTACAAGTAACAATATATTCAGGATTGCCGGGGTCATCTTCTATCTTTTTTCTTAAACGTCCAATACTCACCCTAAGATAATGAGTACATTCACGATATTCGTTGCCCCAAATTGATTCTAATATTTGGTCATGGGGAACTACTTTATCAACATGAGCAGCTAAATAAGTTAACAACTTAAACTCTGTCGGCGTAAGATGAGTTGCCTTTCCACCGACAAACACTCGCCTTTGCGCAAGGTCTATCACTAAATTTCCCAATTTTATTTGCTCCGGTGAAGAATGAGTAAAATCATTTTTAACTCTACGCATTACTGCATTAACACGAACTAATAATTCCTCGACAGCAAAAGGCTTTGTAATATAATCATCCGCTCCGGCATTAAAACCCTCCACCACATCTCGTAGGTTTTTTTTAGCCGTAATTATAATTGGTATATCCGATTTTTGTCGAATACGTCGACACACCTCTAGCCCACCTAGTTCCGGTAACTTTAAGTCCAAGATAATAATGTCAGGTCCTGTTGCTTCAAATTGAGCTAAAGCCTCTATCCCAGTCATCGCTGAAGCAACTTTAAAGCCACTTGCCCTCAAATTAGCTCTAACAAAACGTAAAATTTTAGAGTCATCATTTACAACAAGAACAATTGGTTTTTTCATTTTCTCTCCTCCTCTTTTTCACAGGTATAATAAAATAAAAACTCCCCACTAGACTCTCAATAATTGCTTTAGCAATAACATCTTCATAATCTTATCAAATTCACAAACAGCATCTCCTTAATATGAATAATTAAGAAAAATGTTAATAAATAAATTGCGAACAAAGATCTAAATAAATATAGCATATAATTTTTTTAATAATAGTTTACATTATTTATACTTTTAATACATTTCTAATTCTACTTGCAATTAACATTTCCCTACAAAACATTAAAAAATTTTTTACTATTCAGCAATTTTTTCTAAAAAATAGTACTTTTTTCCTTAAAATAGCTTTTTTCTTTCTCTCCAGTGAATTAAAATTATTTTTGAGCAATATTTTTACATAAAAAAAATAAATTAATAACCCCTATGACTCCTGTCCAAAAAGCCGGCAACATAAAAGTCCAAAAGACACTTCTTTCCATTAAAAAGCCAAAAAAAGGTGGTCCGGCGGCCACACCAAAAAAACGAACACTCCCATATAAAGAAGTAATCATCCCCCGTTCCTCCCTACTACACGAGCTGGTAATAATCGTATTTAAACTAGTTAAAGCCATCCCCGTACCTACTCCGGCTATAACTAATAGTCCTATAAACAAATATGTATTTTGGTAAAAAAACGCAGTCAAAGCTGTCGCCAACACTACTAAACTTAAACCTCCCACAATCAATATTTTATAAAAGCTTGTCCTTTGAGCAGCGAAAATACCAACAAAAGAGGAAGTTAAAGCCATCGCCAAAACAGGAATAGCAATAATCAAACCTTTAACTACTCCTTCTAATTTATATTTGACTTCTAAATGGTCCGAAAGATAAAAAAGCAAACCAAATAAAACAAACAACACTGTCGCTCCGGCCAAAAAAGCGGCAAGAAGAGAAACTCCTTTTTGTTGAAAAATCTTTTTTAAAGCTTGGCCATATTGAGCAACAGACGGTGCCTCTTTTTTAAGTGCAGGCTCCCTTATTCCTAACCCGAGACCAAGGGCAATGGGGATACAAAGCACAGGAAAAAGAAAAAAAACTGCCCACCAAGCCAAAAGCCCGATCAAGGAACCAAGTATAGGGCTAATGACCTTCCCTAAGCCATTAGCGGCTTCTAAAAAACCTAATACTTTACTTCTGGCTTTACCCTGATAAAGGTCACCGACAAGAGCCATCGCTAAAGGAGCTGTCCCTGCTGCCCCAATGCCCTGAATAATTCTCCCGACCATAATCAACAGATAAGCTAATTTTTGCCCCCCCACAGCAGCCAAACCTGCAAGCACCCCTCCGGAAGCATATACCAATAAAGAAACAATAATAATTGGTTTGCGTTTCATCCGGTCAGACAAAAAACCGTAAAAAGGAATCACTAGTCCTGCTGGAATAGAAAAAAGCGTAATTACCAAACTTACTTGAAACTGAGAAAGAAAAAGAGCTTGTTTCATTTGAGGTAAAATGGGAATCAACATCGAATTACCTAGAACCATAATCAAAGGAACTCCACACAAAACTAAGATTGGCATAACTTTTTTATTTGGCAAGAATTAGCCCACTCCTCTGTAACCAAACATTCCATACACATAGTATCTCCTAAGAAGAATTTGTTTATCGAAAAAAGCTTAATATTTTTAAAAAAAAGGCAGCCAAACCGGCCGCCATCAGAGGACCTACCGGAATACCACCAAAAAAGACGATACCAATAATTGACCCTATAATTAAACCAAGTAATAATTCGGGATAATTTTTTAATAAATTTAGCCCCTCATCATTTAAA
>DUTO01000002.1 GCA_012842035.1 Clostridia bacterium
TGGGCTGGTTACGGAATCTTGATCGCAAGTCTTGGTCTTTGGAGATCCCTTATCGTGATGCCGGGAGTTTTAAGTCAATGTTCCCCGATATGCTTATAGTGCGCAAAGACGAACAGGGTTTTCAGTTTGATATTCTGGAACCCCATGATCCAAGCCGCAGCGATAATCTTGCCAAGGCGATAGGACTGGCGGAATTTGCAGAAAAACACTGGGACTTATTCCAGCGTATTCAGTTGATTCGCAAGGGAAGAGGTGCCGATGGCGTAGAGCGGTACTATCGGTTAGATATGGGTAACAGTGCTGTGCGGCATAAAGTGTTACCGATAACAAGCAATAGCCAGCTTGATCAAGTTTTTAAAGAAGAGGCAAGGCCATAATATCAGTAGTGTTAAAAAAGGAAAACATGAACCAGTTGTGGGGATAACCTAAAGCCCCGTAAGAAAAGCAGCAATTTTGCTTTCTTACGGGGCTTTGGATAGAGAACCGCTCTTGTCCCAACATACTTGAAGTAAGTGACGGAAAAGAATTTTATTAGTAACAACTAAAGAAGGATGTTCATAAGTTTTATCCCCAGATTTTTTTAACTAATTGGAAGAGTAGTTGTTGTCTTTCTTCTACTGCTTTTCTATCGAAAATATTGTAAGGCTTAAAATTGAGTCCTTCATTATTTATCAGTGTTTGGAAATCTTTATTAGTATGATAGAAGTCGCTGATTAGAGTCCTATTCCAAAGGTTTGAAGCACTATAGGTCTTTAGCTTATTATTGTATGTTTCATTGCCCGAAGATATATTATCTTTGCCTTTTAGCAATAAAAGCGCACCTAAGCGATTTCTTTCCTTTTGAAAAATCTCTTCATCATTATTAAAAAGTGCTTTGTTCTCAGAGTTATTTGATAAAATATGCTCAATGTGATATCCATTGACACTTCCGGTGTTTCTTACGTAATTGTAGTATTGGCTGTCATTGAGTCTTTGGTAGTTAATGTTTGTTGAAAGGTAGTTTTCTATCCTTGCGAAAAAATATCTTACAAACCTAATTCCGAGGTTGTTGTTGTCTTTAAAGAACGCATATTCAAAAGGTTGGGTTATTGAGGTATTCTTTACTTGGTTTATGTCTTTGAGTAGAATTCTATCAAAGGCTTTTTCTATTTCAGCAATGCTCTTATTCCTAATACTTTGATTTATTTCGATAATAGTTCTGCTAAATGAGTTACTGTCATAGCATCCGAATAAGTGCAATAAGACGTAGTGCCGATCCAAAAGTTTGGAGACTATCTTTATTTTCTCATTCTCTTCGGGATCGTTGACTTTACATGCCGCTAATATTAATAAAAGCTGCCGATCTTGATCGGTGAGGGAGTTGTAAAATACGTATTCTCCATAAGGCTTATTAAATATTTGGGGATCTACTAGCTTATGATATAGCTTTGAATAATATTGAAAATCATTTTTAATAAATTCTTTTATGTTGTTGATATTGCGTTTTAGTTGCAAAACTTCATTCCACTTGTTAGAGAATACGGTTTTGTGATATTCCCCATCATAATCTCTGTAGTCACCTAAACTATCCACATATTTTGCACGAAAATAGTCTCGAAAAAAGTTGTCCGGCAAGTCGTCGTTTATAGCTTCTAAAGGTTCAATACCTTTTTGCCAGATGTCATTATATTTACCGTCTATTTCCTCTTTATCGATTAGCCCCAAAAGTGCTCCTTTGAATACTTCGTAGGGGCGCAATTTTTCACCACGATCATTTATTACTTCAAAAACCATTGCAACATCTTTTTGTTTCTCTATATGGATGTTTATTAAAATAATCTTTGTCAAAAAATAAATAACAAAGGACTTATAGATATGCTTATTAATTAGCCTGTCCTCAAGATATTTCTGTATTGTTTGGAAGTTATTGACCATATTAACATGGCTAATATTATTATCTGGCAAATTATCTAAAGGTTCATTTTTTAACATTTTATCGAGGACTTCCATACGACCGTTTTGTCCCATCCAATAAGTTTTCCCGGTGATATCAGCACCATATATTTTTGTTTTCAGCATCTCTACCAATTCTTCTTCGGAATAATGATTTCCTAGATGATAAAGACTTATCATTATTAATGTAAGGGTTGTTAGCCGTTGTTGACCATCTACGATGTAGGTTTGGCCATTATAACTATTGGTTAAAAAAGAACTCAAATAATACCATTCGTATTTATCTATATTTTCCGGAGTTGGGTCAATGGTTGGCTTGTATTCAAGCTCAAACCTATAAAAGATATCATCGAGTAAATTAGTGATATGGGGCTTTCTCCATTTGTATTCCCTTTGGTAAAAATCTATGTAGTATTTTGTATGGGAAAACACTTGATTAACAGTCATGTCATTAGATTTTATACTCATTAGGTGCTCCTTTCCAAGGGCTCTTTCGTTTTATTGCTTTAAGCCGTACCTTTTTCTTTAATTCAATAAAAAAAATGGATTTATTAAATAAGAACTACTCCTATACAAAAGCACGTCATTTTTAGGCATTTTAGCTAGAATCCTAGATTATTATAGCAATTTTGGGGTTGATTTACAACTACGGATTTTGAAAATAATTCCACTTTCTAAAAGTGATAAATACATATGTCTATTTTTTACTCTATAATTGTCATAATTCAAGGCTAA
>DUTO01000259.1 GCA_012842035.1 Clostridia bacterium
CCCATGGAGAGCGCGGAGGCAATTCTAGCGGTCCCCATGAGGCCCTGAACAGAGCCGCTACGGTTCCCTGGGGGATAATCGCCTCCGGCGGTTCGCCGACATTTTCTGTTCTGATAAAAATACCAGGACGTTCTTTCTGTTCGCCTACCTGATAAGTTGCGCCTGCCATTTACTACACCTTCCTCTCTAAAAATCTTTTGACTGCGCTTTTGGCCTCAGCCTTTGTCATCTCGTCCTTGCCAGCTAACCTTAATGCCCCGGCCATCACTTCCGACTTAACCCCGAACGAAGAAGCCGCCCCGATAAGCTCGTTGCGGCCATAAAGCGATTCCGGTTGTTTGGCAGTGGGTTTCTTGTCGCTTACTTTTATTTCTTTACTCAACTTTTGTCACCTCCGCAGGTATGTCGCCGCCAATCATTGCACGGCGTAGTTTCTCAACTTGTTTCTTGGGCTGCAGCACTCCAAACCTTGTTATTATCTGTATCTGCCCCTTTCGCATCGGGTCAGCTTCGCTGTCTACAGCAACTTTAAGCAATTCCAGTGGCCCGCCATCGGACATTTTAAGTCTGCGCTTTATGGTTAAGCCTTCAGTTACTTTCCTAATCCAGGTCAGCCTCACAGATGCGCTTGGAGCTAAAATATGACCATTGATTTGTGCCTCCAGCCAGTTCACTGCTGCCGTGGTTTGTGTGGTAGTTGATCTCACCAAACGCCAATAAATACCGGGCATATCGTCCATAGGAGACCATGTAGAGGGGTCGATATGAGCCTCATTAGGCCATGTATCTTTTGTCCAATCTTGCAATGCCGCTACCGGGTCCGGATCGTAAGTCAACCCGTCCAACCAGCCCAGGGAGAATACCCGGAATCTTAATCCCCGGGTGATGGCATCCCATTCAGCGTCCACAAAATCCGGTCCTGCACTGCCGATGTAGTCAATCAGGTATTGTTCACCGTCTTTGGCAAACCTGGTCCGGTGTAGTGTGTCGATTACTTGATTAGCCAAAGCATCTACCTGTTGAAAGGTGGTCCTACTCACATACGGCCAAACCTCAATAATAGTAGAAAAGGCCGACCAATCAGCTTCTGGGTCTTGGACTCCTTCCTTTAGTACCAGATAAGGTTTTTTGGTTGTAGGTCCAGCTGCATGCGGCTCGTAAACCCGGCCCTCCACCTGGGGGATATTATCGACAAGAATTTGCCTAATTGCTTTTCGCATGACTCAATCCCTCCAGTAGTCCAGGACCGTTTGACGGATACGCGGCAGGTGCACATCAGCGGTCGGCTTTACAATGGCATAGTTGCCGCCATGCGCTATCTCCAACCAGATGCCATATTCAACGCCGTGCGAAAGGTAGAGCACATTTTGCCCGGCCCGCAAATCTACCCCGCCGTGCAGGGACTGCCTTGCATGACCTGTTCTATCCGTCCAGGGTGCGTGGGTCTTGGCATAGCCCTCCATCTGCCCGGCCCAATTCAAAAGCAAGGCATGTAACCCGGCCTGTTTCCTGCCGATGTATTCCCTTGCACCGTCACCTAGCACCATATAGCATCAGTCCCCTC
>DUTO01000059.1 GCA_012842035.1 Clostridia bacterium
GAACCACCGGGACTATTAATATATAAAGAAATATCTTTCCCCGGGTCTTCAGCATATAAAAATAGTAACTGAGCGATAACTAAATTCGCTACTTGGTCATTGATCGCTGTCCCTAAAAAAATGATCCGATCTTTTAATAACCGCGAATAAATATCATAAGCTCTTTCTCCGCGAGCAGTTTGTTCAACTACCATCGGAATAAGTGTCATGTCCATACTATATTACCTCCTCGAGAATCAGTAGTTTATTTTAGATTAGCCTGTTCAATAATAAAGTCTACAGTTTTATCTAACATTATACCAAATTCGATTGAGGGAATCTGCCCCTGTTTTTCCAAAACTTCATGTATTTTATCCGTTTCTTGTTGATATTTTTCCGCTAACTTCTTAATTTCCTCATCAACTTCCTCTGCTGTTGCTTGAATATCTTCCTCTTGGGCAATCTTTTCCAAAACAATGTCTGCTTTTACTAAAGCTTCGGCTTCCGGACGATACATCTCTCTAAGGTCATCAATTTTATTGTTGGTTAGTTCTAAATATTTTTCAAAAGGTATTCCCTGTTGATTCAAACGAAACGCTACGTCATTAATCATCTGATTAAGACGATTCTCAATCATCGATTCGGGTATTTCCACTTCCGCATTTTCAGCTGCCTTTTTAGTAACTGCTTTTCTCAACTCATACTCGGCCTTATTTTCAGCTGTTTTCTTTAATTTATTCGCGATATCCTGCCTTAATTCCTGCAAAGTAGCAAATTCTGAAACGTCTTTAGCAAACTCATCATCTAAAGGAGCCAGTTCTTTCCGTTTAACTTCTTTAACGGTAACTGTAAATACGGCCTCCTTTTCTGCTAATTCTTCTACCTGATATTCGTCAGGAAAAGTAACCACAACATCCTTTGTTTCACCAACTTTTACCCCAAGCAACTGTTCTTCAAAACCGGGAATAAACGTATGAGAACCTAATTCCAAAGAATAATTTTCTCCTGTACCTCCTTCAAAAGGTTCTCCTGCTATTTTCCCCACAAAATCTATCGTTAAAAAATCACCTTCACAAGCTTCCTCATCTTCAATGACAATAAGTTTAGCATATCTCTGACGCATTTTCTCAATTTCAGCATCGATGTCTTCATCTTTAACTTCCGTAGCTATTTTTTCTACTTCTAAGCCTTTATATTGACCTAATTTTACCTCTGGTTTAGTATCAAAAGTTGCTTTAAAAACAAACGGCTTTTTTTTATCTATCTGTACCATTTCATATTCAGGACTGCTTACGGCCGTATATTTATCTTTAACTTCTTCTAAAGCTTGTTCATAAGCCTTGGGAATTGCATCTTGGAGAGCCTCTTCCATGAATATTTCCCGCCCATACATATTTTCCACCACAATCCGGGGAGCTTTACCTTTTCTAAAACCAGGCACATTAATTTTTTTAACCACAATTCTATACGCTTTTTCTAAAGACTCCTCAAACTTTTCTTCCGGCACTTCGATCGTTAATTCAACCCTGTTTTTACTCACTTCTGCTACGGTAACCTTCATGAAAACTCTCCTCCTATACCATATTAAACATCTTGAAAAAGGTTAATTTACTTTCCCTACATTATAACCAAATCTTAAGACAAACTATCATAAATACTATTTTACAATATTTTTTAAAAAATAGCTAGAGTGCCTAAAATATAAAAAAAGGAGCTTTAGATGCCCCTGTTTTAAACTGGAGCGGAAGACGGGATTCGAACC
>DUTO01000060.1 GCA_012842035.1 Clostridia bacterium
AATAGGTGTAATTATAGGTCTTTTTTTAGAAGCAATGCTGCTAAACAAGTTATATATTAAGTGGATGGAAAAGAATTCATTGGTGAAAATACTAGTTATTGTGGAGACTGTATGTATCGCTTTGCTTTTAATTCCCACCGGTGGCATTAATAGCCCTTTTCTTTGGTATGCTTTAAATCCTATTTTTATTTCTACTGGTTTTTTAAAAAATTTTTATCCTTGGTTTCTCTTTATTCTTTATCTTGTTTCGCTAATGGAGGAAGCTATTGTCTTTGAGCAGCACAACTCTTTTCGCGCTATGTTTAGTGAGCATTATCAATTATTAATAGTTTTTATTTTGATAATTTTAGCTGCTCAGTTAATTGTCTATTTAATTAAAAATTTAGGTAAGCAGGCTGTCGTTTTGCAAGAGCAAAGCGAACAGTTAAGTGAGGCAAATCATAATTTACAAATTGCTAACAGGAAAATTCAGAAAGCAATGAATTTAATCATGTCTCTTTATCAAGTGGTAGAAGCTTTTAATAGTCGGGATGAGGAGAAAAATTTAACCCAAACTTTTGCAGATTATGCGGCGAGATTAGCGGAAAAGAATTTAGCCTTTTTTTGGCGTTGGGGAGAAGAGAAGAAAGGCTATTTAGTGTTTAACGCTACGGTAGATAAAGCTAGAAAAGCGGAATTAATAGATTATTTGCTAGAAGCAGAAACATTGTTCCAAGAAAAGCAAAGCTTGTTAAAAATCAAGTTAAAAAAAACGAATTTATTGGTAGCAGCAGTAAAAACTCCGGTGGAGGAATTTGGTTTAATGGGAATTGAAATTGAGGAAACAGTGTCTGAAGAAGACTTCGCTTTTCAAAAACAGTTACTTCTTTTTTTAGTTGAGTTATATATTATGGTTTTCAAACGTTTTAGGTTAGCCACAGTAAACGAAAAATTGTTAGTAGCCGAAGAACAGAACAGGATCGCTAATGAAATTCATGATAGTGTCAATCAAAGAATTTATAGTATGGTTTGTGCTTTATACACACTTAAAGAAAAAAGCAAACGTCAAGATGAGCTAGAATTAGCAGAAGTTTTGGGGCAGCTTGAGGAAACGGCTGTAGATACTCTTAAAGAATTGCGTTCCTCTGTTTATGGCTATAGTTTGCAAAAGGATGGTGAAAGAGTTCTTTTTATTAGTATTAAAAAATATTTGGAAAGTTTTGCTTATCTTAATCAGATAGGAGTAGTGACAGTTTTTACCGGTGAAGAGGAAAGGTTAACTAAAACGATGAAAAAAGCTCTTTATCGGATTGTTTGTGAAGCGGCAGGCAATGCTCTGCGTCATGGGCATTGTACAAAATTAGAGGTAAGATTAGAAATAAGTACAACAAAGGTTAATTTGTTAATTAAAGACAATGGAAAGGGTTTTGACCTTGCTTTGCTGCAAGATGAGGAAAAAAGAGGTTTAGGAATTAGGAATATACAATTTCTGGTATTGAAAGAGCAAGGCACCTTGCAGATTAATAGTCAAGAAGAGCAAGGCACGGAAATTCAAATAGAATTTCCTTTAAAATAAGTTGATTTAAGAAGGAGTTTGGGAATAATGAAAATTGTAATAGTGGATGACCATCCTTTAGTTAGGCAGGGGATTCGTTCACTTTTATCACTAGAAAAAGGAATGGAAATAGTTGGAGAAGCAGCAACATTTAGTGAAGCTGTACAACTTATTGAAAAACAGCGACCGAATTTGGCGATCGTTGATTTACGTTTGGGAGAGAGTTCAGAAGGTTCGGGATTAGATGTAGTAGAGACTTGTCAGAAACGAGGTTTAAAATGTAAATTTATCATTTTAACCTCTTCACCCAGCACCTTAGATTTTCAAAAAGCTTGTGCTGCTGATGTAGAGGGATATTTACTTAAAGAGGCTTTCCCGGAAGAATTGTTAATGACCATTAAATTAGTCAGGAAAGGAAGAAAATATTTTGACCCCGGTTTAGTGGAAACAGTAGTTTACAAGAAGAACCAAGCGTGGGAAAAGTTAACTACCAAAGAGCAAGAGGTTTTGTTATTATTGGCCGAAGGTTTGACCAATCGGGAAATTGCGAAGAAGCTTTATATTAGTGAATCTACTGTCAAAAAGCATGTTAGTCAAGTATTGGCTAAGTTAGAATTGACAGACCGAACTAAAGCTGCTTTTTATGTTTATAGTCAAGGGTTGATTGAGAAAAATTAATCATTGAGGGAAATTATCCTTTTGATCCGTCGGTAGAAGCGACGGATTTCTTTTTTTGTTTGGCGACGTAATTTTAGATCAAAAAAAGGATAAAGCATAAAAGGTAAGCCCGGTAATAAAGAAACAAGAAGCAGGGCTAGCCAAATACTTTTTGTTTGTAATTGGTAAAGAACTTGGGCCGGGAGAAAAGGATAGTACATTCCAATCCAAATGGGGAAGCGGTGGGTTCCCGTTTGCAGAGCCTCTACTTTAAAGGAGAGGTCTTTTTTTTCATTTTTTTTCAGGGTAAAGAAGTCAGCATTTAATGTTATTTGCGGGTCCGGACAAGTGACGGCGACAACAAAAGGACAAAAGCTTTTATTTTTTAGTTCAGCCAGAA